>CAZRHL010000218.1:0-1503 GCA_964600005.1 uncultured Demequinaceae bacterium | reverse complement strand
GGCCTTGACGCGATCCGGGTCTGCAGAGGCCGCGTCGATGGCCGCCTGGGCAAGGTCCCGGTAGTTCTCGCTCGAGTCCGGGTTCTTCTTTGCCATCGTCACGTTCACCCCTCAGTCTGTGCCGGCCCTGTCCGCCCGGGCGGGTACCCCGCCCGATATGGCCACAGTAGCGACAGCGGATGACAGGCTCGTCGTGTTGCGCTAGTACTTTGCCGCGATCATCCCGCAGCCGATGTCCACACCCACCGCGGCCGGCATGATCGCGCCGAGCGTGGGGATGACGGAGCCGACCGTGGCGCCCTTGCCCAGGTGGGCGTCGGGCATCAGAACCAGGTGCGGGTAGGTGAACGGCATGGTGGACGTGGTGATGGCCTGCTCCCGGGTCTGGGGTCCATGATGGACGCCCAGTTCAGAAGCCGAGCGTTTAGCTTCTCCATGGCTGTTCCTTTCCTTGTCGTGTTGGTGTTCTCGTGGCCGGTCGGGTGACACGGCCCGATGTCGTGGCGAGCAGGCGTGCGCGCTCACGAGTTCGTGACGGGTTTGCTGGGGGATGCTGAGCCGGGCCGATGCTGAGCCGGGCCGACGCGGTGCCGTGGGGCGTGCGTGGCCGGGCGGCGTCGGTGTGACGGACGCGGTCCCCGTGCGGGGCGAGGCCCTACGCCGTCAAGCTGGCCCACGGTCGGGTGGGCACGGCTGTGATCAGCGCTGGGGCTGTTCGCCCTCGCGGCGCACTGGTCGCTCCCCCGTCAACGGGAGATTGTCCGGGAGCGCGCGGTGCTGCCGATTGGCCGACTGGGCCGTGGCCGGATAGCGCGCATCGGTGCCGCGGGGCGAAAACGGGTGCACAAAGGTGCCAGCTGTGGCCTGCAAGGTGCTGCTCATCACGCCGGTCCTCTCTGTGCTCGGTGCCGCGCGGTTCCGGCGCACAAGTCGAGGACAGCACTCCCTGGGGGCCAGGTTGGGCAAGAGGAGCCGCGCGCGGAGCGATCTGTGTTACGCGCCTTTCACTTCGCAGACGGGCCCCGTCAGGCTCCCTCTCGGCGCCATAGCCGTAGCCAGCGGTGTTGAATCCAGCGGGATACAACCCGATGGGTCACCCGATCCAGGATTCTGAGCACTGCCACCACCCCCAGTGCCCCTAGAGCGAAACCCATGCCACCGGCGATCCACCACGCTCCCCCAAGTGACCAACCGAGGTAGATGAGAAACCCTGCGTAACCCATCGCGAAAAGGAATGCCGCCAGATCGAAGTTCCGGCGCCAATCACGATTGAACTCGATCTCCTGTTGAACGAGCTCATCGATGTGTCTCTCAAGTGTCTCGCGCGCAGTCGAGTCTTCGGGAAGTTTCTCGAGGATCAGGACTTCCTTCTCGAGGAGCAGTGTCCTCCTCGGTACTCGGAAGAAGATGGCGACAACGAGCGGGACGACCAGCGCGACCGCGACCTCTACCAATGCACGCTCCCCCACTCATGGAGCCTGGAGAGCTCGTATCTCGAGACAT
>CAZRHL010000217.1:0-1503 GCA_964600005.1 uncultured Demequinaceae bacterium | reverse complement strand
GAGCGGGCCTGCCGCCTCGATCGATACGAGGCGGCAGGCCATTCGGCCTTTCAAGCGGCCGACGCTGCAGCTAGATCGCCTGCACCACGCGGCGCAGCGGGCGGGCGCCGAGCACGCACAGGAACGACGTCACCACAGCAGTAGCGACGAGTCCCAGATACAGCACGGGGTCGGTGCCCAACGCGAAGCCGTCAACCAATGCCACCGACGCCGTCACCAGTCCCGGCAACGCCACCAGGGTGCCAATACCGACCGCCCCCACGGCTACAAGCCCTGCCTCGACCCCGAGCATCGCCCGGACCTGACGGCGAGTAGCGCCAATGCGAGACAAGAGGACGAACTCGTCACGCCGGCCACGAGTGGCAAGCACAAGCGCGTTGCCGGCCGCGATCCCCACAAAGGCGAGCAGCGCAAGGAGCAGCGTGAGCGACAAGGTGTCCTCTGCGCCCTCGCCCCCGGCGGCGGCCACGTAGTCCTCGACTGACATGACCGGCAGTCCCGCGGCGGCGGCCACCGCCTCAGAGTCGCCGGTCGCGGCACGAACCACCACAGCGGCCGACGCCATGGCTGGGTCGCCCAGGCCAAGGCCGTCTGGTCCAGTGAGGAACGGGCCTACCCCCATCCCGCGCGAGTACACGGCGACGATGGTGAGAACAGACTCCACGCCGTCACGGTCACGGATCTGAATCGTGTCGCCCACTCCCTTGCCGGTGCCGAAAAGTGCGTCCGAGCTTGCGGCCACCGTCCTCGGCGCCGCCAAAGCAGCAAGGGACCCGCTCGTCACACCCGGGTCGAACACGAGCACGCCCTCCGGCTGGTCCACAGACCGCACCACCGTGGGCTCCCACGCAAGACCGCTGAGGAACGGCAACTCATCGTCGCTCTCATCAAGGAGCACCTGCACCATCTCGTCGCGGATCACTGCCACGCCCCCAACCCCCGGCGCTGCCGAGAACTGGTCGGTGACGGCCTCGGCGTCGGACGCATCGCCCACCCAGACGAGATCCCCAGCCACAGCGTCGGCCAGTTGCTCACGACCGGCTTGTGCGACGAGGTTGTTGGTGCCGGATTGGATGGTGCCGAGCGCGACGAGCAGGGCGAGCGGCACGACCACTGCGGTGAGGCGGCCCGAGAAGCCGCGTGCATTCGCCGTCGCAAGCGCGGATGCTGCGCGGCGTCGACCATGACCGCGTCCGGCCGCCCACGAGGCGCCGCGTGCGACCACGGCGGGGCCCGCGAGTGCGACGGCCGTGATGAGCAGGATGGACGACATCGCACCCATTGCCCCGCCAATGACACCGGGGACAAACAGCGGTGTTGCGATCGACACCGCGCCCGCCGCGACGCAGACCCATGCGGTCACGATCCGGCCCGCGCCGAGTGCGCTTTTGTCGACGGAGGCGGCAACCACGGCGGCGGTCGGGCTGAGCCGGGCCATTTCGCGCGCGGCGAGTCGACTCGCAACAAAGGCGGCCGGCAACAGGAGTGCCGCGCTCGCGATGA
>CAZRHL010000216.1:0-1519 GCA_964600005.1 uncultured Demequinaceae bacterium | reverse complement strand
CCGCTGCCACCAGAGCCACCGCTGCCGCCCTGGTTCTGCTGCGCGTCACGGATTGCCTGTTCGTAGGCTGCGCGCTCCGCTGCCGCGCGCGCGGCGGCAAGGCCAGCCTGGCGCTCGCGCTCGAGTTCAACTGTGGTGCGCTGAAGCTCTGCCAAACGCATGACGGCCGCATCGTGCGTCTCCTGCGCCTCTGCGACAGCCTGATCCGCGATGCGCTGGGCCTCTTGGGCTTCGGCAAGTGCGACTGCGGCGGCCTCTTCGGCCTCGCGCGCCTCCTCGGCCGCCTCTTCGGCGGCCTCGGCCATCGCCTGTGCCACGATCTCAGCGGCGTCGACGCGCTGGACCACGGCGTCGTACTCGGTGGATGCCCGGTCGATCACTTCGGCGCGGGTGATGACATCCTCGAAGCCATCGGCCCCGATCACCGCCTCAAGCGACGTGAGGGTGCCGCCGGAGCGGTACGCCTCCATCGCGATCGCTCCGAGGTCGGTGCGCGCCGCATCGAGCGCTGCGGCGGCCTCTGCGGCACGCGCTGCCGCCTCTTGAGATGCCGCCTCTGCCTTGTCGGCCCGGTCCATGGCCTCCGCGTAGCGGTCAGCTGCGACGAGCGCCTCCTTCTCGGCGTCCTGCGCGGCCTGCTGGAGGGACACGATCACGGCATCGAGCTCTTCAACGGTGGCGGTCTGATCTGCGACAGCCGCCTTCGCCGCTGCGATCTCATCGAGGCCCGGATAGGTGTCGGCGTCAGCGATTCGGGGTGAGGCGACCACCGCCACTGACGCCATCAGGGCGCCGATGGCGATGAGTGCAACAGTGCGCGCAGAAACGCCACGCCACTCGATCACCGCCATCAACCGCTCCTTCTCGTTCGTGAGATCGTAAGCAAGCCCGCTGAAAAAGGTGAAGATCTGTGTGAAATCTCCCACGCGGGCGACAACTCCCCCGGTATATCGGCTCGCAAGCCCGCAGCCTTGAACGGTGGGGCCGGCGCGTCGGCGAACAGGAGCGTCGTGCCTGGTAAATAGCGCCTGGTGGGGTGATATTTGCGTGAACGCGCTCCGTGACCCTATGCTCACAGCCATGTTCCGCCGAATGTGTCGCTAGTCAAGCGCACGTTTGGCGTGCGCCCGTCACGGGCGCCCCGCTCCCCTGCAAACGCGCAGGCAGCGAGCGAGAACCCCTACCGGGCCCACACTCACGTGTCGCAGCCGCGAACCTGTCATGGTCGCGGGACTGGCGGCCAAATCCTCCAGCTCCGGGGCAATGCCGGGAAGCGGAACAGTTTCAACCCGTATCCCCATCACAACCCCGTAGGAGCCCAGCAAAGATGACCGCCAATTGGAAGTTCGAGACCCAGCAGATTCACGCGGGTCAGACCCCTGACGCAGCGACCGGCGCACGTGCGCTGCCGATCTACCAGACCACATCCTTCGAGTTCGGCACCACCGAGGTTGCCGCCGCACGCTTCGCGCTGCAGGACCTCGGCCCGATCTACACGCGCATCGGCAACCCGACCCAG
>CAZRHL010000215.1:0-1519 GCA_964600005.1 uncultured Demequinaceae bacterium | reverse complement strand
CTCGGCATCACCGACAAATCACAGATCGAGCAGATGGGAATCGCCCAGTTCAACAAGGCGTGCACCGACTCCGTCCTCAAGTACACGAAGGAATGGGAAGAGTACGTGACGCGCCAGGCGCGTTGGGTGGACTTCGAGAACGACTACAAGACTCTTGACGTCACCTTCATGGAGTCGGTGATCTGGGCCTTCAAGTCGCTCTACGACAAGGGCCTCGCGTACGAAGGCCACCGCGTGCTGCCCTACTGCTGGCGCGACGAGACGCCGCTGTCCAACCACGAACTGCGCATGGACGATGACGTCTACGCGATGCGGCAGGACCCGGCGCTTACGGTGGTCTTGCCGCTCGTTGACGCGCCCGGCACGCTCGCAGACGCCTCGCTGCTCATCTGGACGACGACGCCATGGACGCTGCCGAGCAACCTCGCCGTTGCCGTGGGTCCGGACATTGATTACGTTGCTGCCCGCCCCTCAGAAGGTGCGTTCGCGGGCAAGACGCTGATCCTCGCAGCCGCTCGCCTCGGCGCCTATGCGCGAGAGCTGGGGGACGAGCCCGAGGTCATCACGCGACTCACAGGCGATGACCTCGTCGGTCTCAGCTACACCCCGCCTTTCGACTACTTTTCGGGCCACGCCAACGCCCACCAGGTGCTCGCCGGGGAGTTCGTCACCACCGAGGACGGCACGGGCATCGTCCACCTTGCCCCCGCCTTCGGTGAGGACGACATGGCGGTGTGTGCTGAGGCGGGAATCGAGCCGGTCCAGCCAGTTGACGAGAAGGGCCGCTTCACCGCAGAGGCTCCCGACTACGCGGGTCAGCAGGTCTTTGACGCGAATCCCAACGTGATCCGTGACCTCAAGGAACGCGGCCTCGTGGTGCGCCACGAAACCTACGATCACAGCTACCCGCACTGCTGGCGTTGCCGCAACCCGCTCATCTACCGTGCAGTGTCGAGCTGGTTTGTGCGTGTCACCGCCTTCCGCGACCGCATGGTCGAGCTCAACGAGCAGATCACCTGGGTCCCCGACCACATCAAGCACGGCCAGTTCGGCAAGTGGCTCGAGGGTGCGCGTGACTGGTCGGTGAGCCGCAATCGCTACTTCGGCACGCCCATCCCCGTGTGGGTGAGCGACAACCCCGAGTACCCGCGCATCGATGTGTACGGCTCACTCGCTGAACTTGAAGCCGACTTCGGCCGTGTACCGCTCGATGAGGCGGGTCAGCCGAACCTCCACCGTCCCTACATCGACGACCTCACGCGTCCCAACCCGGATGACCCGACGGGTGCGTCGACGATGCGCCGGATCCCCGACGTCCTCGACGTGTGGTTCGACTCCGGCTCCATGCCGTTCGCTCAGGTCCACTACCCGTTCGACAACGCCGAATGGTTCGACGGTCACCACCCCGCAGACTTCATCGTCGAGTACATCGGCCAGACCCGCGGCTGGTTCTACGTGATGCATGTGCTCGCCACCGCGCTCTTTGATCGCCCGGCCTTCACCACGTGCATCTCGCACG
>CAZRHL010000214.1:0-1538 GCA_964600005.1 uncultured Demequinaceae bacterium | reverse complement strand
AGTGGGAGTGGACCGCTGCATACGGCCTCGTATTCGCCATCATCTGGATCTACCTCGAGATGCTGCGCCTCATCGGTTACCTGCGCCGCTAAGCCTGCCAGAATGGGCCTGTGGCCCACACTGATCTACCGCTGGAGCAGTTGCGCTCCTACACGCCCGAGGTTCAAGAACCGAGTGACTTCGATGCGTTCTGGGAGCGCACTCTCCGCGAAGCGAGAGCGCATGGCGGGGCGCCCGTCCTTGGCGACCCGCACCCTTTTCTGCCGCACGTTGAGATCCGCGATGTGACGTATCCAGGCTTTGGTGGCGAGCCCATCAAAGCCTGGTACGCGCGTCCGGCCGGCGTCACCGACCCCCTGCCGTGCATCGTCCAGATCGCCGGCTATGGCGGCGGGCGAGGCCTCGCCATCGAGCACACGCTCTGGCCGTCCGCTGGGTATGCCCACCTCTTCATCGACACCCGTGGTCAAGGAAGCAATTGGGGCAACGGTGGGGACACGGCCGACGCTGGGGTCGCCGGCCCGCATACCCCGGGCTTCATGACGCGCGGCGTCCTCGACCCAGAGCAGTACTACTACCGCCGGGTCATCACGGATGCGGTGCGCGGCGTCGATGCCGCACGCGGCCTGCCGGGCGTGGACCCGGAACGCATCGTCTTTGCGGGCATGTCCCAAGGTGGCGGTGTGGCGCTCGCGGTTGCGGGCCTGGTGCCGGATCTCGCTGCCGTGCTTACCGACGTGCCGTTCTTGTGCCACTTCCGCCGCGCGGTGGCACTGAGCGATGCTCTCCCATACGCGGAGATCACAAAGTACCTCTCGGTCCACCGCGACGTTGAGGAGCAGGTGTTCGCCACCCTCAGCTACGTGGATGGGGTCAACCACGCAAAGCGCGCCACCGCGCCGTCGTTGTGGTCAGTGGCGCTCATGGATCAGATATGCCCTCCGTCTACCGTGTTCGCGGCGCACCACCACTACGGTTCCAAGGCAGGCGACGTCCGCAAAGACATCGAGATTTACGCCTTCAATGACCATGAAGGCGGGGACATGCACCAGCGCGTGCGCCAACTCGCTTTCTTGGCGGAGGTGTTGAGCGCCTAGCAGCAACCCGCCAGATCAGGCGTAGCTGACCTGGCAGAACCCGTGATTGCAGTAGCCGCCGGGGTTCTTGTAGAGGTACTGCTGGTGGTAATCCTCGGCGTAGTAGAACTGCCCGTCCCCAGCGTCGGCGGCCTCCACGATCTGAGTGGTGATGATCCCGAAGCCCTGCTCGGTGAGACGCAGCTGGTAGCGCTCGGCCGAGGCTCGCGCCGCCTGGAACTGCTCGGGGCTCGTGGCAAAGATGGCGCTGCGGTACTGAGTGCCGATGTCCCCGCCCTGACGGTTCGCCGTGGTTGGGTCGTGGTTCTCCCAGAAGGCGGCGAAGAGCGTGTCAAGGCTCACCTTGGACGGATCAAAGACCACCTGCACCACCTCGGCGTGACCAGTGCGGGACGTGCATGTCTCTTCATAGGTGGGGTTCTTGGTCCAGCCGCCCATGTA
>CAZRHL010000213.1:0-1552 GCA_964600005.1 uncultured Demequinaceae bacterium | reverse complement strand
CGAGTCAACGGGTCGATCGGCAAGGCCAGCAAGGCCGGTGGCGTGAATCGCCTCGTTCACAGCGTCGGTATCGCGCTGAGACCACGCCGAGAAGGGACCGAGGTGGGGAGTGCGGCCGCGGGCGATGAGGTCACGCACGGTGATCCCCGCCGGAGCGGTGGGCGCTTGAGGAAGCAGGCCGACCTCGCGAGCGACGTCGCGAGTGGGCAACGAGTGAATGTCAGCACCGTCGAGCAAGACGGCGCCGAGTTGAGGCTTGTGCAGGCGTGACAGCGCGCGCAGGAGCGTCGACTTTCCGCAGCCGTTCGGGCCGATGATCGCCGTGAATGCGCCGGGCGGGACCTCAAGCGAAAGATCGTGAACAACCCGGGCGTTGCCGTATGCGAGCGACAAATGCGAGGCCACCAAACGGACGTTCGAACCCGGGGCTGCTGAGGGTATGCCGACGTCTCCGGTTGTCCGGGCGCGCGCAACGGCGTCGGCGTTCATGGGGCTCCCACAGGGATTCGGGCCGCGGACGTTGCGGCCAAGTAAGGCAACCCTAACTGCCAATTACGCAACCAGTCAATTGCGTAATTCAAATGGGGGCTGACGTGGGCTATTGCTCGCTGTTCCCGTGCTTTCGGGAACACGCAGCGCGCTAGACCGAGCCTCGCAAGCGTGTGAGCAGCACGAGCAGATAGGGCGCACCGATCGCGGCGGTGAGGAGGCCGATCGGCAGCTGGGTAGGCGACAAAGCCTCGCGCGCAATGAGATCTGCGACCGAGGTGAGGCACGCCCCCATGAGCGCAGACGCCCCGATGACAATGCCGCCTGATGCTGACAGTCGCCGCGCGATCGCAGGCGCAACAAGGGCGACAAAACCAATCGGCCCCGTCACCGCAGTCGCGAGTCCAGCGGCAACTCCTGACAGCGCCACCGCACCTAGCCGTACGCGGACAAGGTTGACGCCGAGCGCCGCCGCGAGGTCATCCCCCATCTCCATCACGCGCAAACGACGCTGATACCAGGCCGCCGCCGGGACGATGAGCGCGAGCGCGAGTGCGGCGATGACGACGTGTTTCCACACGCGCGCATTCGTCGAACCGACTGTCCACAGGTAGGCCGATCCGGCGACCTTCTCCGGGAGCCTCGTCAGCATGTACGTGACGATCGAGGTCGCGACAAAGCCGATGCCGATTCCTGCGAGCACCATGCGCATCGGCTGGATCCCGCCACGCCAGCCAAGAGCGGTGATGAGCGCGGCGGTGAGGAGCGAGCCCAGGATTGCCCACGGCGCGATGGCAAGGGAATCCGATGCGCCCATCACGGCAATGGCCGTGACCGCCGCTGCGGATCCGCCCGCCGTCACACCGAGGAGGTCGGGCGATGCGAGCGGGTTGCGCGCGACCGACTGCAGCAAGGCGCCCGATACGCCGAGCAGCGCGCCGACCAAGGCGGCGGTGTAGGCCCTGGGTGCGCGGAGCTGACCAACGACAAAGTCCGCGCCATCGGAAGAGACGCCGACGCCGGCCTTCAGCACCTCGGGAAGCGGCAAGTCGATCTGGCCGGT
>CAZRHL010000212.1:0-1609 GCA_964600005.1 uncultured Demequinaceae bacterium | reverse complement strand
TGACAAAGCAACCGTCGACGGACTTGAGGATCGCTGGAACGCCGTATGGGAGCGCGACGGCGTCTACCACTTTGATCGCAGCAAGACCCGCGAGCAGATCTACTCGATCGACACTCCGCCGCCCACCGTCTCGGGTTCCCTTCACGTGGGTCACGTGTTCTCCTACACCCACACCGACGTCGTCGCGCGTTTCAAGCGAATGTGCGGCCGAGAGGTCTTCTATCCGATGGGGTGGGATGACAACGGCCTTCCCACTGAGCGTCGCGTGCAGAACTACTTTGGCGTGCGCTGCGACCCGTCGCTTCCGTACGTGCCCAACTTTGAGCCGCCGCATGTGGGCACCGAGGGCAAGGACGTGAAGCCCGCCGACCAGGTGCCCGTGTCGCGACGCAACTTCATCGAGTTGTGCGAACGCCTCACCACCGAGGACGAGGCGAAGTTCGAAGAGCTGTGGCGCCACCTTGGCCTCTCGGTCGACTGGCGCATGACCTACCAGACGATCTCCCCCGACTCGATCGCCGTGGCCCAGCAGGCATTCCTGCGCAACCTTGCGCGCGGCGAGGCCTACCAGGCAGAGGCCCCGACGCTGTGGGACGTGACCTTCCGTACAGCCGTTGCGCAGGCGGAGCTTGAAGACCGCGAGCGTCCCGGCGCATATCACCGCCTCGCCTTCACCCCCGCGGCCGACCTCGTCGAGGCGACCGGCGCGAGCGAGCCGATCTTCATCGAGACGACGCGGCCCGAGCTGCTGCCTGCGTGTGTCGCCCTTGTCGCGCACCCCGACGACGAGCGCTACCAGCCGCTCTTTGGACGCCACGTGCGCACTCCGCTTTTCAACGTCGAGGTGCCCGTGGTGTCTCACCACCTTGCATCGCCCGACAAGGGCTCGGGCATCGCGATGATCTGCACCTTTGGCGACGTGACGGACGTCGTGTGGTGGCGCGAGCTGCAATTGCCCACCCGCCCCGTCATCGGCTGGGATGGACGCCTCCTCGCCGAACCCCCCACCGGCATCGAGTCTGACGATGCGATCGCCGCCTATGGAGAACTCGCGGGCAAGACGGTGTTCTCGGCTCAGCAGCGCATCGTCGAGATGCTGATGGAAGCGGGCGTCATGGAGGGCGAGCCCACACCCATCACCCACCCCGTCAAGTTCTACGAAAAGGGTGACCGCCCGCTCGAGATCGTCACCTCTCGGCAGTGGTACATCTCCAACGGTGGGCGCGACGAGGCACTGCGCACCGGCCTGCTTGAGCGAGGCGAGGCACTTGACTTCGTCCCCGCCCATATGGGCAAGCGCTACGAGAACTGGGTCAACGGCCTCACAGGTGACTGGCTCGTCTCGCGCCAGCGCTTCTTCGGTGTGCCCATTCCGGTCTGGTACCCGGTTGACGCCAACGGCGAACCCGAGTGGGATTCCCCGATCGCGCCGAGCGAAGACATGCTGCCGGTGGACCCGTCAGCAGAGCCTGCCCCCGGCTACACCGAGCAGCAGCGCGGCAAGCCCGGCGGGTTCGTGGGCGAGACCGACGTGATGGACACGTGGGCGACTTCTTCGCTCACGCCCCAGATCGTCTGTGGTTGGCGTGGCGACCAGGACCTCTTCGAG
>CAZRHL010000211.1:0-1651 GCA_964600005.1 uncultured Demequinaceae bacterium | reverse complement strand
GGTCCCAGGCGATTCCCATTGCGGAGTCGGCGCCTTCGTAGTGCATCACCTTGAGGGTCTCGCCGGCAAAGTCGCCTGAGCCGGAGTTCGAGCCGCCGCTGGCTTGCGGCTTCGGGTCGTCGGAGCCTGACGAGCAGGCTGCGAGCATGAGGGCACTCGCGGCCACGGTGGCCACGAGTGCTTGCTTGCGGTACTTCATTGGTTCCTACCTCCTTGTAGGGCCTGGGCCCGGTGTGTGCGGAGCCTTCCACGTTTCGAAGCGCTTCGAATGATTCCCTATCGAAAAGTCGAGACGGTTTCGTCACGTGGTTGGGGGTGGAACGGAGGCTTTCGCCACCGTCCCGCGGTTCTGATAAATGGGGGGAACAAGCGTGACGCCGCGATGCGGCGACCCGCCGTCAATGAGGTCGACAAGGATGTCGACGGCGACCGGGCACGTGAATGCGGGGTCAAGTGGCATGGCATCAAACGGCAGAGGTGCGCGAGATGGGCCGGGTGTCATACCGGCCGCCACGACAGAAATGTCATGCGGTACAGCGAGGCCACGACGGGCCAGCGCCGTGGGGAGTGACGTCGCCACTCCGTTGGTGGTGCTGAGCACAATGCCCGTGGTGCCCGGCTGTTCGGCGAGCATCGTCGCGACGGCGCTTTCGGCGTCGTCCCCATCGGGGTGAACGATGACGCCGCTCACGCCGCGGTCAGCGCAGTGGCGGTCGAACTCGCGCTCGATGCGGAGCGGATAGTTGGGCTCGCGTGCGAGAGTCGCGGTGCGCTGGCCGATGAGCGCGAGCTGCTTGTGCCCGTGTTCGGCGAGCTTGTCGACGGCCATGCGGACAGCCGCCTCAAAGTCGAGGTCGACGCAGACGAGGCCCTCGGTGTCGTCTGGCACGCCGATGAAGACGGTGGGGCAGGTGATCGTGCGAGCGAGGACGGCGCGCTCGTCATGCGCGGCGACGTCGAGAACGATGATGCCGTCCGCAAGCGCCGACGCTGCGGAACGCTTCATGCCAGCTAGGGCGTCGTCGTGGACGAGCAGGAGGGTGTCGAAGTCGCGGGTGCGTGCCGACATCGTCACCTCCATGGCAAACGCCATGTGCGCAGTCGGGTCGGTGTCCGGGTGGAGGGGTGCGGTGACCGCGATGATGTCCGAGCGGTTCGCAGCGAGGGCTTTTGCTGAGGCGCGGGGGGCGTAACCGAGGCGTTCGGCTGCGTCAAGAACGCGCTGCCGCGTCTCATCGGAGATCCGGCGCTTGCCGGACAGGGCATAGGACACGGTCGAGATCGACACGTTCGCTTCACGAGCGACGTCCTCGATCGTTGCCATGTCTGACCTCTTCGTCTCCGACATCCCGACTGCGTTCGCAATCTTCGAAGCGCTTCGATGCGCTTGCGGAGAGATTAGGCCGAAGTCACCGGATATCGCAAGCGCTATGCCGAATCGTTATCAACCGGTTCACACGCGAGGGGTCACGGGGAGTCACCCTTGGCGCCATGGCAAGCCCGACGCCTTCCAGCCTTGGACACCCCGGTGGCCGTCTTCATCGGGGCTGCCTTCAAAGCCGTCGAGAATGTTGTACGCAGGGCCGATGCCAGCCGCAGTCGCCGCGCTCGCAGCGCTGATGCTGCGGGCACCTGAGCGGCAGAGGAAGAG
>CAZRHL010000210.1:0-1668 GCA_964600005.1 uncultured Demequinaceae bacterium | reverse complement strand
TGTCCGACATCAAGGGCGGCAAGATCGAGTTCCGCGTCGACAAGCACGCGAACCTTCACGCTGTGCTCGGCAAGGCGTCGTTCGGCGACGAGAAGCTCCTGGAGAACTACCAGGCGCTGCTCGACGAGGTGCTCCGCGCCAAGCCGTCCGCCTCGAAGGGCCGCTACATCCTCAAGGCCTCGATCTCCGCGACCACCGGTCCCGGCATCCCGATCGACGCCACCGCGAAGGCTGAGGCGTAAGCGACTCGCCTCAGGGCATTGCTCGAACGCGGCGAAGGTCCGGTCCCTCTGGGGCCGGGCCTTCGTGCTTTGCGGGGAGGGGAAGGCGGCTCGACACGTCGGTTTGCGCCACGCATCTGCATCCGCGTACACTGATCGACGCCCAAGACCGCCGGTCGTCGGCACCAGGCAACTGGAGTCAACCGAAGTCCCGCAACAGCGGAGGCCAGCGCAGGTGAGATGAGAGCGTGTTCGCGCGCGTGAACCTTGGGCGGCTGCGGCCGCCTTTCGTGTTTCACGGACTCGGCATGCTTGAGCCCCGCCTGCGCGGGGCTTTTCTGTTGATGGGGCGAGCCCGCAAGGGGAGCGACGGTCATCCACAGGAAGGACAACTATGGCGACGCCAGAAAAGGTGGCGACTGTTGCCGAGCTCACGGACCAGTTCCGTAACTCAGCAGCTGTCCTCGTCACCGAGTACCGCGGCCTGACGGTCTCGCAGCTGAAGAGCTTGCGTACCAGCCTTCGCGGTAACGCGACCTACCAGGTCGCGAAGAACAAGCTGACGGCGCTCGCGGCTAAGGAAGCTGGCGTAGAGGGTATTGACGACCTCTTCGTTGGCCCCACTGCCATCGCATTCATCACCGGTGACCCGGTGGAGGCTGCGAAGGCACTGCGTGACTTCACCAAGACGAACGACAAGCTCATCGTCAAGGGCGGCGTCCTCGAGGGCAAGCCGCTCTCGGCAGACGACGTCAAGAAGCTCGCGAACCTCGAGTCCCGTGAGGTGCTCCTCGCCAAGGCTGCCGGTGCCATGAAGGCATCGCTGTTTGGCGCGGCTTACCTCTTCCAGGCGCCGCTGTCGCAGGCGGCCCGCACTGTCGACGCCCTGCGCGCAAAGCAGGAATCCGCGGCGTAAGTCGCACCCAACTGACGCCCTGCACTGCGCAGGTAAGAGAAAAGGACAATCATCATGGCGAAGCTCACCACCGAGCAGCTCATCGACGCGTTCAAGGAGCTCTCGCTCATTGAGCTCTCCGAGTTCGTTAAGGCCTTCGAGGAGACCTTCGAGGTCACCGCTGCCGCCCCCGCCGCCGTTGCTGTTGCCGCCCCCGCCGCGGGTGGCGACGACGCTGGCGCCGGTGCCGCTGAGAAGGACACCTTCGACGTGATCCTTGCCGCCGTCGGCGACAAGAAGATCCAGGTCATCAAGGAGGTCCGTGCGATCACGAACCTCGGTCTTGGCGAGGCCAAGGCGCTCGTTGACGAGGCCCCGAAGCCCGTCCTCGAGGGTGCCAAGAAGGAAGACGCTGAGAAGGCGAAGGAGCAGCTCGAGGCTGCCGGCGCCACCGTCGAGCTCAAGTAGTTCGGACGCGCTCAGCGCATTTCACGTCAAGGGTCGGGTCGCCTCCGGGTGGCCCGGCCCTTGTGCTTTCTGCCTGCCGCCGCG
>CAZRHL010000209.1:0-1674 GCA_964600005.1 uncultured Demequinaceae bacterium | reverse complement strand
GGGACACCTCGCAGCGATCGGCGTCATCCAGAACCTCGACGACGCGTATGCGTCATATGGCTGGGCTGACAAACTCGGCGCGGGCATCGACACGATCGCCAAGTACAACGAGGACGGCGTGATGGGCTCTGGCTCCTTCTACGGCGTTCCCAACTACGGCGAGTTCGTCTTCCTCTATTACAACGCCGACATGCTGGCGGAGTACGGGCTCGACGTCCCCACGTCAATTGAGGACCTCGAGGCCGCCTTCGCAACCTTCGCGGACGACGGCATCACGCCGCTCACCACGTCCGCACAGGAGTATCCGATGGGTCAGCTCTGGTACCAGCTCGCACTGTCGAAGGCGGACCGTCAGTTCGTCAACGACTACGAGCTGTACGAGAACCCCGTCGACTGGAAGGGCCCCGAGATCACCTACGCCACTGAGACCCTCGCGGACTGGGTGGCAAAGGGCTACATCTCGAAGGAAGTCTCCGGCATGACCGCCGAGGACGCCGGCCTGCAGTTCATCAACGGTCAGGTTCCGTTCTTCTACTCAGGTTCATGGTGGTACGGCCGCATGCTGGCCGAGGCGACCACCTTCGAGCTCGGCATCACCAACTGGCCGAGCACGGAACTCACCCCCGGTTCGGGCGGCAACATCTGGGTGATCCCGGTGCGTTCGAAGCAGCCCGAGCTCGCCCAGATCTTCATCGACATCACCATGCGTCCTGAGATCCAGGCGCTCATGGGCGAGTCAGGTGGCCTGCCCGTCGCGGCCAACACGGAGGACATCGCCGATGAGAACGCGCAAAAGCTCATCGGTCTGTTCAACGAGGTCAATGACCGCGACGGCCTGTCCTTCTACCCGGACTGGCCGACGCCCACGTTCTACGGTGACCTCAACTCGGTGATGCAGGGCCTCGTCAACGGCTCCTACACCCCCGAGCAAGCCCAGGCGGAGCTCGAGAACTACTACGAGAGCTACGTCGCGGACATCCGTTAGTCATCTGCACAGTGCGGGGTCCGGGTCTCACCGCCCGGACCCCGCCGGAACGGACTCACCATGACCACACCCACGCGCACAAAGAGTCGTCACCCGCACGACGCTCCGCGCTTCCCCGAGCGCGGTCGCGGCAGCCTCGGCTACTGGCTGTATTTCATTCCGGGTGCACTGCTCGTCAGCGTCGTCATCTTCTACCCGATCATCCGCAACTTCCGCCTCAGCTTCTTCCACTGGCGCGGCGGCCGGGCCGAAGAGCAGTTCGCAGGTCTAGACAACTGGATCAAGCTTTTTGGTGACACGGAGTTTCTCCAGTCATTCAAGAACATCGTCCTGGTGATCCTCGCGATGGTGGTGATCCCCACGCTGTTGGGCCTCGTCATCGCCGCACTCCTCTTTGACGTGGTGGGCCGACGCTTCGGCGCCAAGGTGTCGAGCTTCCTTCGCGCCACGTACTACCTGCCGCAGATCCTGCCGATCGCCGTGGCAGGTGTGATGTTCAGCTGGATCCTCAAACCCAACAGTGACGGCGTCCTCAACCAGTTCCTCACCTTTGTCACGGGCAATGACGTGCAGGTGAACTGGCTCGGCGGCTCGTATGGCACGGCAATGACGTCGGTCATGGTCCTCATGGTGTGGATCCAGATCGGCTACCCCGTCGTGATCTTCATGGCCGCGCTGCAGCGCGTGGA
>CAZRHL010000208.1:0-1678 GCA_964600005.1 uncultured Demequinaceae bacterium | reverse complement strand
CCGTCCGCGATGTCGTATGGCGGGTCAAGAAAGACGAGATCCCACGTCTGCTGGGCGCGCTCGAGGTACGTCTGGACACGCTCCCGCACCACAGAGCAACGGGTTCCCGTGCCAAGCTCGCGCACATTGGCCTCGATGACTCGCACCGCAGGGGTCGCAGACTCAACAAAGGTCGCATGGGCCGATCCCCTGCTGAGGGCCTCGAGACCCAGTGCGCCTGACCCGGCGTACAGGTCCGCGACGCGAGCGCCTCGGAGAGAATCCGCGTGATCCAGGCGAGAGAAGATCGCCTCCCGCACCCTGTCCGATGTGGGCCGTGTTCCTGACTTGGGTACAGAGAGAATGCGGCCACCGAATTCGCCCGCGATGATGCGCGTCATGGTGATCAGCGTAAATGCTTGGCTTGCGCGCTTTTTAGACGAGGACGCGGCGCTCCCAATCGAGAGCGTCGGCGTGTTGCGGCCGGCCAAGCAGATAACCCTGGCCAAACGTGCAACCCAGCTCCGTCACCGCCCGCAACTGCTCTTCTGTCTCAATGCCTTCCGCGATGGTCTCCGCCCCCACCGCCGTTGCCAGCTGCACCACCGCGGCGATCAGCGAGCGAGACGTCGCGTCAACGTCTGACGTGGCGACGAACGAACGATCGATCTTGATGACGTCGATGGGAAATTGGGCGAGGTAGGTGAGCGATGAATAGCCGGTGCCAAAGTCGTCCAGCGCCACGCTCACACCAAGAGCATGCGCACGTTCCAAGACGTGCCGGGCACGCTCCGGGCTCGCAACAAGCACCGTCTCCGTCACTTCGATGCACCACCGGAAGTGCTTGCCAGGCGCAGTGCGCACCGCTTCCGCCAAGCAGTCGATGAACGTTTCGCTCCCCAGTTCAACCGCTGACACGTTGATATTGATGAGGAAGCGCTCGCGGCCCTGTTGCGCCCACTCGCCACCTTGGACGGCCACTTGGCGCATCACCTCTTTGCCAAGCGCGTGAATGGTGCCGGAACGTTCCGCTGCCGGGATGAACGTCGCGGGCGAACTCATCGAGGGTGCGGCACCCTCCCACCGGCAGAGAGCCTCCGCACCAATGACCTCACCGTCATTGAGCGCGACGAGCGGTTGGAAATGAACGGAGATCCCGCCGTGACGCACTGCTGATCGCAACAACTGCGACATCCACAGGTCCCGCAGCATGATGTCGAGGGGCCGCGGTTGCTCCCGAGCAAACCATGCGGCAGCGATCCCGACGACGACAAAGAGTGCGAGGCGCACGCTCCAGGAAACGAATTCCTGGGCGTCGCCCGAGCTTCCCACGGGCACCAATAGACCACCCATGAGACCGGCCACCGTGCCGGCAAGAATGGCGCCGCGGAATCCGTACTCGACAGCGACGTACAGGATGGGGATGTAGTAGAGGTGCATCCACGTGTTGGGGGCTCCGCCCGTCACGATCACGAGCGTGGTAATCCCGATGAAGGACAAGCCGACAAGGAGCCAGTTGAGCCAATGCCTCCACGTGGATGGGGCAAAGGAGGACGTCCGCAACCTCATTGGAGGCGCGTGACGCCACCTGGGCGCGCTGCCGGACTGAGCCGGGTCCCTATTGGCTTCTGCCATACGCGCGCAACCTTCCGGGGTTGTTAGTGCGCGTCCCCACCCCGAGGCGCAAGGTCGCGCTTGG
>CAZRHL010000207.1:0-1718 GCA_964600005.1 uncultured Demequinaceae bacterium | reverse complement strand
GAGTGCGGAGAATGTCGATCGTCGCCGAGCAGCCAGTGCGCGCCATTCGCATGGCCCATCTTGCAGCCGTCGCGGCGTTCAAGGTCAACGGTGTCGCCCAGCTCCACTCCCAGCTGCTCGCTGACAAGGTGCTCTTCGATTTTGCGCAGTTGTGGCCCGAGAAGTTCACCAATGTGACCAATGGCGTGACCCCACGACGATTTGTGCGCCTCGCGAACCCGGGCCTTTCGGGTCTCATCACCGAGGCGATCGGCGACGAGTGGATCACCGACCTGTCGCAGCTGAGCCGTCTCGAGCCGTTCGCTGACGACGCTGAGTTCTGCCGTCGCTTCCGTGAGATCAAGCAGGCGAACAAAGCCCGCCTCGCGGGAGTGCTCGCGACGCGTGACGGCATTGACATCTCGCAGGACGCCATGGTCGATGCGATGGTGAAGCGCCTCCACGAGTACAAGCGTCAATCCCTCAAACTTCTCCACATTGTGTCGCTTTACGAGGGAATTCGCTCCGGTCGCATTGCTCTTGAGGCTGTGACTCCACGCACCTTCGTCTTTGGCGCCAAGGCGGCACCGGGTTATGTGCGCGCCAAAGAGACGATCGAGCTCATCAACGCGGTGGGCCGCGTCATCAACGCTGACGCTGCCCTTGAGAGCCGCCTCAAGGTCGCCTTCCCTGCCAATTACAACGTGACGCTCGCTGAGGTGCTCATCCCCGCAGCCGATCTTTCTGAGCAGATCTCACTTGCAGGCAAGGAGGCGTCTGGCACGGGCAACATGAAGTTCGCGCTCAACGGCGCCCTCACGATCGGCACCGACGACGGCGCCAACGTCGAGATCCGCGAGCTTGTCGGCGATGAGAACTTTTTCCTCTTTGGGATGTCTGAGCCCGAGGCCGCCGCTCTTCAGGCCAGTGGGTACCGACCCGGTGACTTCTACGAGTCCGACCCGGAGCTCAAGGCAGCGCTCGACCTCATCGCCTCCGGCTTCTTCACCGATGGCGTGAAGGACGGCGTAGTCGCATCGTTGTTTGCCTCGTGGACCGAGCGCGACCGCTTCATGGCGCTCGCCGACTTCCGCTCCTACGTTGAGGCACAGCAGCGCGTGGACGCCGCCTACGCCGACCAGGAGGCATGGAGCAGGTCAGCGGTGCTCAACGTCGCGCGGACAGGCTTCTTCAGCTCGGACCGCTCAATCAGGGACTACCTCGACCGCATCTGGAAGGCGAAGCCGGTCGCGCAGAACGGGAGCTGACGACAGCTCAAGCGGGCTAATACCCGCCGACGACCGTGCCGGGCTCAAACGTGCCCGCCGCGATCGCCGCCCAGAACGCGGGGGCCTGTTCGGGGTCGAGCAGCACGGTGGAACCGACACCTTCAACGCGATGATCGATCGTCGCGATCGGCGGGGTGCCCTTGACCGCGCCCTCGCCTTGAGCGGCCTTGAACACTCGTGCCATCCGAGCAAGATCCCATGCGTGAGTCCCTTCGCTCACGCGGAATGAGTCGAGTCCCGCAGACGCAACACGGCGTGCCTTCGCAGGGTTCGTCACGGTGGATGGGCTCGTGATGCCCTTCGCGACGGCCGCGACGACCTGCTGCTGGCGTTGCACGCGGCCGATGTCGCCGATCGGGTCGGCATAGCGCATCCGAGAGAACGCGAGCGCCGCCGTGCCATCGACGTCATGGCATCCAGCAGTCCACACCATTTCGCTGTAGGGATCGT
>CAZRHL010000206.1:1509-1738 GCA_964600005.1 uncultured Demequinaceae bacterium | reverse complement strand
CCGCTGAAGACATCGATCACGCCATCACCAGCGACGGTGACGATTGCGCGCTTGATGTCCTTGCGCTTGCCGATGCCAAAGCGCGTGCGACGCGCCTTGCCCTTACGGTTGATCGTGTTCACGGACTCGACCTTCACACCGAAGATCTGCTCAACGGCGATCTTGATCTCGGTCTTGTTCGAGCGGGGGTCCACCTCGAAGGTGTACTTGCCCTCATCCATGAGCCCAT
>CAZRHL010000206.1:0-1499 GCA_964600005.1 uncultured Demequinaceae bacterium | reverse complement strand
ACACAACGGGTCGGATGACGATGTCGCGGGGGTCCTTGCCAATGGTCATGTCAGTTCTCCTCCGCCTCGGCTGCGGCCTCGGACTCGGTTGCGACGGCCTTGGCCGAAGCACCCTTGGCGGGGCCTGCGAGGAACGCCTCGAGGGCGTCCGCGGTGAACACCACGTCGTCGTTCACGAGAACGTCGTACGTGTTGAGCTGGTCAACGGCGAGCAGGTGGACCCACGCTGCGTTGCGCAGCGACTTCCAAGCGAGCTCGTCGTTACGAGTGAGCACCACGAGGGCCGAGCGGCCGTTGGTGATGCCTGCCAAGGCGGCAAGAGCGGTCTTGGTCGACGGGACGTCGCCCTCGACGAGGCTCTTGACCACGTGGACGCGGCCTGCACGAGCCCGGTCAGACAAAGCGCCACGAAGAGCGGCAGCCTTCATCTTCTTCGGGGTGCGCTGCGAGTAGTCGCGCGGCTGCGGACCGTGAACGACGCCACCACCAGTGAACTGGGGCGCACGAGTCGAACCCTGACGAGCGCGGCCGGTGCCCTTCTGCTTGTACGGCTTGCGTCCACCACCGGAGACCATTGCACGCGTCTTGGTCGCGTGCGTGCCCTGGCGAGCGGCGGCGCGCTGCGCCACCACGACCTGGTGGATCAGCGGAACGTTCGTCACGACGTCGAACACGTCACCGGGAAGTTCAGCCGTGCCGGCCTTCTTGCCCTTTGCGTCGACGACGTCGACAGTCAGCGTGTCAGCCATGGTTGTCACGCACCCTTCACAGCGGAGCGGATCAAGACGACACCGCCCTTGTTACCGGGGACTGCACCCTTGACCAGGATGTAGCCCTTCTCGACATCCACCGACTCGATGCGCAGGTTCTGAACTGTCTTGCGCTCGTTGCCCATGCGACCGGCCATCTTGAGGCCGCGGAACACGCGCGAAGGCGTGGACGCGCCACCGATGGAGCCGGGCTTGCGGTGGTTGCGGTGGGCACCGTGTGAGGCGCCGACACCCTTGAAGCCGTGGCGCTTCATCACACCAGCGGTTCCCTTGCCCTTGGTCGTGCCGGTCACGTCGACCAGCTGACCCACCTCAAACACGTCAGCCGCGATCTCCTGGCCGAGCGAGAAGTCGCTCGCAGTGGAGGTGCGGATCTCGGCGACGTGGCGGCGCGGCGTCACGCCGGCCTTGTCAAAGTGGCCGCGAAGCGGCTGGGTGACGCGGCGGGGGTCAATCGCCCCGAACGCGAGCTGAACAGCGTCGTAGCCGTCAGTCTCGGCGTTGCGCACCTGGGTCACAACGTTGGTGTCAACCTGGATGACCGTGACGGGCACAACGCGCCCCTGGTCGTCCCACACCTGCGTCATGCCCAGCTTCGTACCGAGCAACGCCGTGACGGCGCGCTGGGCATTGGAAGTCGAAGTCATGATGGATGGGTCCTTCTCAGCCTTAGAGCTTGATTTCGATGTTGACGTCGGCCGGCAGGTCGAGACGCATGAGCGAGTCGAC
>CAZRHL010000205.1:0-1752 GCA_964600005.1 uncultured Demequinaceae bacterium | reverse complement strand
TTGCCGAGCTCGACGCTGCGGGAGCGATCAGCTAATCAGCGTTTCCTGCACCGGCCCGGCTCCCACCTCCCACCGCCGGGTCGGTGCGACGGCGTCGACAAAGGCGGCGTCGTGACTGACGACAAGCAACGCCCCTCCGAACGCCCCGAGCGCTTCCACGAGGTGCGCTTGAGAGTCGAAGTCGAGATTGTTCGTCGGCTCATCGAGCACAAGCAACTGCGGTTCTGGCCGTGCCAGCAGCACGGTCGCGAGCGCAGCCCGGAACCGCTCGCCGCCGGAGAGAGTGCCGGCCATAGCGTCGGCCGCATTGCCGCGGAACTGGAAGCGGCCGAGCAAGTCCCGAACCTCCTGGGGCGCCGCATCCGGTGCACGCCTGCGCACGTTCTCCACCACGCTGACGGCGTCATCAAGCACAGCGAGGCTCTGCGGCAGGTAGCCGACCGGGACGGCGACATTGACCTCGCCCGCCACGGGTTCGAGCACCCTGAGCACGGTGAGCATGAGGGTGGTCTTGCCCGCGCCGTTGCGACCCGCGACGTGGATTCGCTCGGGGCCACGCACCAGAGCGTCGAGGGTTGCGCCGGTCCGTGTTTCCAAGCCGCGGGCCTCAAGAATGAGGCGCCGCGGCGGGACATGCGTGCCCGGTAGGTCCACCCGAATCGTGCGGTCCCGGGGCAACGCGGCGCGTGCCTCCTCGAGACGCTCGCGGGACTTCGCCACTCGCGCCTCGTGGATTTGCCGGACGCGAGCCTCGGTGCGCTCAGCCTGGCGGCGCTTGGCATCGGCCGCCAACCCCACCACCTTGCGTTCCTTCACGGCCTTCGCACCCTGGCGCCGTTTGGCGCCTTGACGCTCGGTGTGCGTCATGAGGTCGCGGCGCTCGCGGGCGAACTCCTGCGCTGCCGTTGCCGCCGCCTGCTCCGCTGCATTGCGCTCATTCGCGAGCGCCTCCTCGAATGCATCGAGCGCGCCGCCGAACCAGCGAACCTCCGTGGTGCGGTCGGGCCGCTCTCGCAGTTCGCCGATGTGCGCGACCTGGTGGAGCAGAGCACGGTCGTGGGTGACGACCACGGTGATGCCCTCACGTTCGGCCAGCTGGGCGGCGAGCATGTCCCGTGCCTCGGCGTCGAGATTGTTGGTCGGTTCGTCAAGGAGCAGAGCGCTCGGTCGCGCGAGCAGCGCCGCACCGACCGCAAGCAGCATCGACTCACCGCCGCTCACCTCGCCCACGGTGCGGTCGAGCGACATTGCAGGCAAGCCAAGCGCCGCGATCATCGCCGCTGCTCGCTCCTCAACCGCCCAGTCGTCGCCAACCGCGTCGTAGTGGGACTGCTCCGTCGAGCCCCCCTCGATGGCGCGCAAGGCGGCCACAGCGTCGGCGATGCCGAGGGTCTGGGCCACCGTCGCGTCGGTCGCGAGCGTGACGCCTTGTGGCACATAAGCGAGATCCGGCGGACGTGTCGCCGTGCCCGTGGTGGGAGTGAGCTCGCCCGTGCAGAGCCGCAGCAGCGTCGACTTGCCGATGCCGTTGCGCCCCACCACGCCTGACAAGCCGTGAGGCGGGGTGAAGGTGAGGTCAGTGAATACAGCGCGGCCGTCGGGCCACGCGAACGTGACATGAGAAAGGGAAAGCGAAGGCACAAGGGACTCCAAGGTCTGGTGGGTGCGATGACCATTGCCAGACGACGTCTGGCGTCCCTAGTTCTTCAACGGTGCCTCCTGCTCGGGCCGCTCTCGCGGCGGAGTGAGCAG
>CAZRHL010000204.1:0-1785 GCA_964600005.1 uncultured Demequinaceae bacterium | reverse complement strand
GCGGCATCGGCGACGACCACATGGACGTCTTCCCCACTCATTTCACCTTTGCACGTGGTGAGCGAGTGAAAATAGCAGTCGTGGGTTGACGAGACGTACGGGGCCACCGACACGTAGAACGCATCCTCTGGCATCGGTAGCGCACCCTCTTCTCCGTTTGCACCTTTCACCACGAGCTCCTCGGGGCGGACCGACAACATGAGGTCGCTGGGCCGCTCCGCAAGCGGGAGCGCATCCATTCTTTCGACGACTTCGCGGGCAGTAAGGCCGTCGAGTCCGTGGCCCGCGAGAACCTCAGCTGCGATGGCGGCCGACGCGGTGGGAACGTCCGCGACTGTGGGAGAGGCCGCCGCTGGGCTGCTTTCTGGGGCGGCCGCGGGAGATCCGGATGAGCACGCCGTGAGTGCGAGCGCGGCGAGGGCAGCGGCCGCAATGGCAACGGCGCGGGCAGGGCGAGTGTGAGTGACAGACATGAGAGTTCCTTGAGTAAACGAGTGGTCCGCGTAAAGCGGTGGCGTCTGCAACCGCTCAGTGAGCGGCGCGAGGCGTCGGATGACGACGCTATGAACAGGGGCGTGAGATCGCTACAGCCCGAAGGCGCGCACGCTCTTCACGTCCGGCTCACACTCAAGGCAAAGAGGTTTGGGG
Organism: uncultured Demequinaceae bacterium; assembly: GCA_964600005.1. GTDB lineage: Bacteria > Actinomycetota > Actinomycetes > Actinomycetales > Demequinaceae > Demequina. The sequence goes on along the minus strand of CAZRHL010000204.1, from coordinate 1,137 downwards.
CTCGGGTCAGCACCGGCAGTGCGACGCGCGTGACAGTCTCGCGATGCGAGATGTGGCGAGACGATGCGAGCATGCGCGGGGCGCCAAGGTTCGCCGCGAGCGCGACTGCCATGACCACGATGCAGGCAGCCCAGATGCCTTCAGGATGCTCGGCACACGTTTCGCACACCGGCGCAGGTTGGTGGAGGCCGTGGCCCCCCGCCTCAGCGACGACACCGTGCGCGGGCTCGGCGCTCGTTGCCGTAGGCAACGGCGAATGAGTGGCCGCAAGGCACAGGAGCGCAAGCGCAAACACCCCAGCCACGAGCGCGACAAGACGCGCCCTGCGCAGAGGGTGCTGCTCGGTGACCCGCTTCGCTGTTGTCATCGCTCCCTACGGTAAGCACAGCGCCGCCGGGCCAAAGGAGACGAAGTACCCAAACCCACCCAGCCACAGCGTCGGCCGCATGCAGGGATGCAAACGGCCCCGGTGACGTGGAGTCAACCGGGGCCGTTGGGTGAGCCGCCTAAGGGAATCGAACCCTTGACCTATTCATTACGAGTGAATCGCTCTGCCGACTGAGCTAAGGCGGCGTGCGCCTGCTGGCGCGGTGCACCAGTGTACCCGTATCGACGCAAGGTCAAAAAACGGCGGACACAGGCCGCGCTGCGACTAGCAGCGCGTGCCCTCAGCCGGCAAGGTTCCGTCCACCAGGTAGGAATCGACGGCGTCGATCACGCACTGGTTGGAGCGGCCGTAGGCCGTGTGACCGTCGCCGTCATAGGTGAGCAGTGTCGCGTCCAGGTATGCGGAGAGCGACTCGGCCCAGGAGTACGGCGTTGCTGGGTCGTGGATCGTCCCCACCACGAGCATGGGTGCGGCGGTCTTCGCGTTGTCCAAGCTCGTCACCACTTCGTGAGCCTCAAACGGCCAACCCTCGCAGCTCCCGGCACCGGAGAACCACCAGCCGAAGGTCGGGGACACGGCCTCGACATCGCGAGCAAAGTCACGCTGCTTCGCAATGTCCCATTCCTCCTCATCCGGCGGTGCGTCAAGGCAGCTGACGGCAGTGAATGCGGGCATCGAGTTGCCTTCGTATTCACCGGTTTCCGAATTGCGGTCGAGGTAGAAGTCGGCAAGGTAGCCAAAAATGCCGG
>CAZRHL010000203.1:0-1809 GCA_964600005.1 uncultured Demequinaceae bacterium | reverse complement strand
CACCCACGCGATCGGCCAGATCGTCCCCGGCAAGGTCACCAAGCTCGTTCCGTTCGGTGCGTTCGTGCGTGTGTACGACGGCATCGAGGGTCTTGTGCACATCTCCGAGCTCGCGGTGCGTCACGTCGACCTGCCTGAGCAGGTTGTCGCTGCGGACGAGGACGTCTTCGTCAAGATCATCGACATCGACCTCGAGCGTCGCCGCATCTCGCTGTCTATCAAGCAGGCCAACGAGGGTGTCGACCCCGAGGGTGAGGACTTCGACCCCGCTCTGTACGGCATGACTGCCGAGTACGACGAGGCCGGCAACTACAAGTACCCCGAGGGCTTCGACCCGGAGACCCAAGAGTGGCGCGAAGGCTTCGAGGCTCAGCGCGAGGCCTGGGAGGCCGAGTACGCGAAGGCGCACGAGCGCTGGGAAGCGCACAAGGCATTCGTCGCCAAGCAGGACGCTCAGGCTGCAGAGGCCGAGGCCGCAGCTCCCGCCGCCGCCCCGCGCAAGCGTGGTCGTGGTGACGACGCTGGCGCCACCTCGTACTCCTCGCACGACGAGGAGAGCGCCGAGGTTGGCACTCTCGCCTCGGACGAGCGCCTCGCTGCGCTTCGTGAGAAGCTCACGGGCAACTGAGCACGTTGCACAAGGGGCCCCGACCGCAAGGTCGGGGCCCCTTGTCATTCCCTCTCCCGGTGTTGCACCCGCGGGTGTTTCATGCCAGCCTGACGCAGTGTTGCGCATCGGACTGACAGGGGGCATAGGCGCCGGCAAGTCGACGGCTGCCACTCGATTCGCCGCACTCGGCGCCTACGTCATCGACCACGACGACCTCTCGCGGCGGGTGGTCGCACCGGGTACCGCAGGACTCGTCGACATCGTCAGCGAGTTCGGCCCGCGCGTGCTGCGTGGCGACGAGCTGGACCGGATCGCCCTCGGTGAGATCGTCTTTGGTGATCCGACCGCGCGCGAAAGACTCAATGAGATCGTCCACCCCTATGTCCGGGCGGCGGCACAAGCAGAGGACCGCAAAGCGCGTGCCGCCAAAGAAGCAGTCGTCGTCCACGACATTCCGTTGCTTGTCGAGACCGGCCAGGGCGATGACTTTGACCTCGTTGTCACTGTGAGCGCGCCGGTGCCCGTGCGAGTCGCACGACTTCAGTCGTCGCGAGGACTCACGCGCGACGAAGCGATGGCTCGGATTCAATCGCAAGCAAGTGACGAGGACCGTGCCGCGGTGGCAGATGTCGTTCTCGATGGTGCGGGCACCCCCGAGCACCTGTGGCAGCAGGTGGATGAGTTCTGGACCTCACGCCTTCCCAGCGATTGATGTCAGACCCGCGGGTTACCGTTGACGCATGACTGCTGACCTTCGTCGCGCCGACAACCGCTTTGAGGTGATCTCGGAGTACAAGCCGTCGGGAGACCAGCCGACGGCGATCGCCGAGCTCGCCCGCCGCGTCGAGGCGGGGGAGCGAGACGTGGTCCTCCTTGGCGCGACCGGCACGGGCAAGTCTGCGACGACCGCGTGGCTCATTGAGAAGCTGCAGCGGCCCACGCTCGTCATGGCTCACAACAAGACTCTTGCGGCGCAGCTTGCGAATGAGTTCCGCGATCTCATGCCCAAGAACGCCGTCGAGTACTTCGTCAGCTACTACGACTACTACCAGCCTGAGGCTTATGTGCCCCAGACGGATACCTTCATCGAGAAGGACTCCTCGATCAATGAGGAAGTGGAGCGCCTGCGCTACTCCGCCACGAACTCCCTGCTGACCCGGCGCGACGTCGTCGTCGTGTCATCGGTGTCATGCATCTAC
>CAZRHL010000202.1:0-1869 GCA_964600005.1 uncultured Demequinaceae bacterium | reverse complement strand
AGCCCCGGTTCCATGATGAGAATGACGCGCGGCTCTGCGCCTTCCTCATCGCGCATCGCGATGACGGCGGCGCCGGTCTCGATGGACGCCGAGCGGCCGCGGCGGTGCGAATGGCGCACGACCACCGCTCCCGCCTTGCGAGCGAGGTCTTGGGTGTTGTCCTGAGAGCCGTCATCGACGACGAGCACGAACTCGATACCCGGGATCACCCGAGTGGCACGAACTGTTGCCGCGATGCGGCGTGCTTGGTTGTGAGCGACGATGAGGGCGGCCGCCTGCCCGGTGCTCGGCACGCCCGTGGCGGGCTTGGGGGCGGTGAGCTTTGCTGCGGTCTTCGTGGCGGTCTTCGTGGCGGTCTTCGCCGAAGTCTTGGCCGACGTCGTCTCGCCGGCACCCTTGCGCTTGTTCGCAGGCGCCTTGGAGCCTCGCGCTGCGTCGCGCTGCTGCTGCTCCGAGGCCTCTTTCGCCACGGCCCAAGCCTAGCGACCTCTGGAGGCTCCCAAGAACCGTTCTTTACCATTTCGTGAGGTATGCGTGACCGATCGAAACCTCCGCATGTCGCGCTCAAGTGACACACTGGCTCCATGCATGAACGCGCTGGCCACGTAGCCCACACAGCGGACCTCATCGACGTCGACGCGCTCTTGGGTGCGTACTTCGACCTGGTGCCAGATCCGGCGATCGCTGAGCAGCGCGTCGCGTTCGGCACCTCCGGCCACCGCGGCTCCGCCTTTGACACGGCGTTCAACGAGGCGCACATCGTTGCGATCACGGCAGCGATCGTCGAGTATCGCCGCTCGCAAGGCATCGCCGGGCCTCTCTTCATGGGCAAGGACACCCACGCCCTCTCCGGACCAGCGCATGACACCGCGCTTGAGGTGCTCGCGGCCGCGGGCGTCGAGGTGCGCATCGACGCGCGTGATGGCTTCACACCCACGCCGGCGGTCTCCCTCGCGATTCTCGTCGCCAACGGCGCGGTCGATGACTCGGGACTGCGCACCTCGGGCGCGAGCCGCGCAGACGGCATCGTCATCACCCCCAGCCACAACCCGCCCCGTGACGGCGGCTTCAAGTACAACCCGCCACACGGTGGCCCGGCCGACACGGATGCGACAAGCTGGATTGCCGCCCGCGCGAATGAGCTTCTCATCGGCGGCGCGTGGAAGCAGGTGCCGCGCCTCCAACTCGCCAAGGCAAAGGCGTCCGACACGACGAAAGCCTTCGACTTCCTCTCCCTCTACGTGCAGCACCTCCCCAGCGTCATCGATCTGGACGCGATCCGCTCCGCCGGTGTGCGCATCGGGGCAGACCCACTTGGTGGCGCCGCCGTCGACTACTGGGGTGCGATCGGCGAAGAGTTCGGGCTCAACCTCACCGTGGTGAACCCGACAGTGGACCCGCGCTGGGCCTTCATGACCCTCGACTGGGACGGCAAGATCCGCATGGACTGCTCCTCTCCCTACGCGATGGCGAGCCTGCGCGACCTCATGGCCGGAGCGTCGGCCCCTTATGACATCGCCACAGGCAACGACGCTGACTCAGACCGCCACGGCATCGTCACGCCTGACGGCGGGCTCATGAACCCCAACCACTACCTCGCGGCCGCCATCGCCTACCTCTACGGCGGCGCGCGCCCTCAGTGGCCTGCAGGCGCGAAGATCGGCAAGACGCTCGTGTCGAGCTCGCTCATCGACCGTGTGGGCGCCGATCTTGGCCGCACCGTGGTCGAGGTGCCGGTGGGCTTCAAATGGTTTGTGCCCGGCCTCATCAGCGGCGAGGTCGCTTTCGGTGGCGAAGAGTCCGCCGGAGCGTCGTTCCTGCGCCGTGATGGGCGCGTGTGGACCACCGACAAGGACGGCATCATCCTTG
>CAZRHL010000201.1:0-1908 GCA_964600005.1 uncultured Demequinaceae bacterium | reverse complement strand
GCTGCGGCCACGCGGGCGAGCACGTCAAGGTCTGGGAGGGCGGACTTCACCATGACGAAGTCCGCGCCTTCGACCTCGTCGAGTGCCGACTCACGCAGGCCCTCGCGCGCATTGGCGGGATCCATCTGGTACGTCCGCCTGTCGCCTTCGAGCTGGCTTTCCACCGCGTCCCGGAAGGGTCCATAGAACGCCGATGCGTACTTCGCGGCGTAGGCAAGGACGCACACGTGGGTGAGCCCTTCTGCATCAAGTGCGCCACGGACGGCGGCGACTTGACCGTCCATCATGCCGCTGAGACCGAGCACGTGAGCGCCCGCGCGAGCCTGGGCAAGCGCCATGTCTGCATAAGCCTGCAATGTTGCGTCGTTGTCAACGGCGCCATTCGCGTCAAGCACGCCGCAGTGACCGTGGGAGGTGAACTCATCAAGGCACAGGTCCGACATCACAACGATGCGCTCCCCCGCCGCCGCAGCCGCTTCCGCGAGCGCGAGGTTCAAGATGCCGTCCGGAGCGTACGCGGCGCTGCCCGTCTCATCTCGGTGTGCGGGGATGGCGAAGACCATGACGCCGCCGAGCCCGGCCGCGGCCGCGGCGCGCACCACATCGGCGACACCGTCGAGCGGAAGCTGGTCGACGCCCGGCAGCGAGGCGATCGGCCGGGAGCCGGTGAGACCTTCACGCACAAAGATCGGGAGCACAAGCTGCGATGGGTGAACGCGTGTCTCGCGCACGAGTGCACGCATTGCGGCTGACGAACGCAGGCGGCGCGGCCGGTAAAGCGGCAGCGGGATTCCAGACGTCATGAGCGCTCCTTACGGGTGGTGGCTCTTCCGGTGGCGGCGACAATCGCCTCCACCATGCCTGATGGGCTCGGTTCGGCAGCGACAGCAGCCACCTCCAAGCCAAGTTCACGCGCGCGGCGCTCGCAACTCGCGCCAATGGCGACGACGGCGATCGTGGGCGGGATTGCCGGGATCTCGCGGGCGAGGCGGGTGGCAACTGAACCTGACGTGAGGGCAATGACGTCAACGTCTCCTGTCGCAACCGCAACGGCAAGGTCAGGATCGACCGGCGGGCCGTCGATGGTGCGGTACGCCTCGACGACGTTCACGTCCCAACCCTTCGCACGGAGTCCGTCGGCAAGTGTGGGTGCGGCGAGGTTGCCAAGCGGCGCAAGCACGCGGCCCTGGCCTGCCGGGAAAGCGGCGACCATCTTGACGGCATCGGCGGCGCCACCGGGGACGAGGTCCGCGATCAGGCCGACATCCGCAAGCGCCTCGGCGGTGGCTGCGCCTACTGCGGCGACATATGCCCCGACGGGGCGCTTCGCAAGATCGACACCCGCATTCCGGGCAGCGTCGGCGAACGACCTGACGCCCACTCGGCTCGTGATGGCGAGCCAGCGGTATGCGCCCGCCGCCCAGTCGACGGCGGCGCCCTCGAGGGCTTCGGGGGTGGAACTTGCCATGAAGTCGAGCAGTTCGATTCGAGTGACGCGAGCGCCTGCCGCCTCGATCGCATCGGCGATGGCACTGCGCTCGCTCGTGATGGGCGCAATGACGCGGAGCCCGGCAAGCGCCTGAGTCACGTGGACCTCATGAGCTGGCCAGCGCCGCGCCCAAGGAGCGCATGAGCCGCCGCCCTGCCAAGAGAGCCTGCCTCGCTGAGCGGACCGGCGCCCACCTCGTTGAGCTGAAGCGTGCCGTCCGGCGAGATGACGCGCACGTGGAGGCGGAGGCGGTCACCCTGGACACGCGCGTATGCGCCGACGGGCGCGGCGCAACCAGCCTCTAGCACGCGGAGGGCTTCACGTTCTGCCGTCACGGCGGCACGAGTCGCGCGGTCATCGAGGAGGCGGACGGCATCGGCGATCGTCGCGTCGGCGTCGGAACGGATCTCGACGGCGAG
>CAZRHL010000200.1:1448-1931 GCA_964600005.1 uncultured Demequinaceae bacterium | reverse complement strand
CAGGGCGGCCCGCAGGAAGGCTCCCCCGCCGGTTCGACGATCCTCGACCAGTTCGGCCGCAACTACACGCAGGCGGCGCGCGAGGGCAAGCTCGACCCGGTCATCGGTCGCGAGCTCATCCAAGAGCGCGTCATGCAGGTGCTGAGCCGTCGCACCAAGAACAACCCGGTGCTGATCGGTGAGCCCGGCGTCGGCAAGACCGCCGTTGTCGAGGGCCTCGCCCAGGCGATTGTGCGCGGCGACGTGCCGGAGACGCTCAAGGACAAGCACCTGTACACCCTTGACCTCGGCTCGCTTGTGGCGGGTTCGCGGTACCGCGGTGACTTCGAGGAGCGCCTCAAGAAGGTGCTGAAGGAGATCCGCACGCGCGGCGACATCATCCTGTTCATCGACGAGATCCACACCCTCGTGGGTGCGGGTGCCGCCGAGGGTGCGATCGACGCGGCCTCGATCCTCAAGCCGATGCTTGCACGCGGTGAGCTC
>CAZRHL010000200.1:0-1438 GCA_964600005.1 uncultured Demequinaceae bacterium | reverse complement strand
GAATACCGCACGCACGTGGAGAAGGACCCGGCGCTTGAGCGTCGCTTCCAGCCCATCCAGGTGCCGGAGCCGGAGCTCAGCCACGCGATCGAGATCCTCAAGGGTCTGCGTGACCGCTACGAGGCGTTCCACCGCGTCACCATCACGGACGACGCGATTGTTGCGGCGGCGCAGATGGCTGACCGCTACATCTCCGATCGCTTCCTGCCGGACAAGGCGATCGACCTCATCGACGAGGCAGGCGCGCGCCTGCGCATCCGTCGCATGACGTCCCCGCCGGAGTTGCGCGATCTCGACGACAAGATCGCCAATGTGCGCCGTGACAAGGAATCGGCGATTGACGAGCAGGACTTCGAGAAGGCCGCCTCGCTGCGTGACGTGGAGCGCCGCCTCACCGAGGAGCGCGCCGCGAAGGAGCAGGCCTGGAAGTCCGGCGACCTCGATGTCGCCGCTGTGGTGGACGAGGACCTGATCGCCGAGGTGCTCTCGATGTCGACCGGAGTGCCGGTTGCTCGCGTCTCCTCCGACGAGTCTTCGCGCCTGCTCCAGATGGAGAAGGAGCTGCACAAGCGCATCATCGGTCAGGAAGCAGCCATCAAGGTGCTTGCTCAGGCGATCCGCCGCACGCGCGCTGGTCTCAAGGACCCGAAGCGTCCTGGTGGTTCGTTCATCTTCGCCGGGCCCACCGGTGTCGGCAAGACGGAGCTCGCCAAGGCTCTTGCCGAGTTCCTCTTTGGCGACGAGGACGCGCTCATCTCGCTCGACATGTCTGAGTACGGCGAAAAGCACACGGTTGCCCGCCTCTTTGGTGCGCCCCCTGGCTACGTCGGCTTCGAGGAGGGCGGCCAGCTCACCGAGAAGGTGCGCCGCAAGCCGTTCAGCGTCGTGCTCTTCGACGAGATCGAGAAGGCGCACCCCGACATCTTCAACTCGCTCCTGCAGATCCTGGAGGAGGGTCGCCTGACCGACGGTCAGGGCCGGGTGGTCGACTTCAAGAACACCGTCATCATCATGACGAGCAACCTGGGCACGAAGGACATCACGGGCGGCCCCGTCGGCTTCACCATCGAGGGCAACGCCGCGCAGGACTACGCGGCGATGCGCGCGAAGGTCGTCGAAGAGTTGAAGAAGCACTTCAAGCCGGAGTTCCTCAACCGCGTCGACGAGACGATCGTGTTCCCGCAGCTGTCGCAGGACGAGCTGCTGCAGATCGTCGACCTCTTCATCAAGCGCCTCGGCGAGCGGCTCATGGACCGCGACATGACGATCGAGGTGTCGGACGAGGCGAAGAAGCGGCTCATCGAGATCGGCTGGGAGCCGGCCCTCGGCGCCCGCCCGCTGCGCCGCGCGGTGCAGCACGAGATCGAGGACAGGCTCTCGGAGAAGATCCTGCACGGCGAGCTCGACGCGGGCGACCACGACAAGGTGGGCTTCGCCG
>CAZRHL010000199.1:0-1943 GCA_964600005.1 uncultured Demequinaceae bacterium | reverse complement strand
TCGCAGGGCTCTTCATCGACAGGTCCGCCATGCCCACCGCGCTCGAGTGGGTCTCAGATGTGTTGCCCGTGTCGTACGCGATCGACGGCATCAATCATGTGCTTGCGGGTGAGCCGGGCAAGATCTGGTCGCAGGTCGTCATCCTCATCGGCTTCATCGTCGGCTCGCTCCTGCTCGGATCCCTCACCCTCCGCCGCCGCACCCCGTAGTGGTAGACCACCTCTTGGTTTGGCGCCGCTGACGCGCGCTAGTGGTACGCCACCTCTTGCGCAACGAGCGAAAGCAAAGCCGCCCACGCGTCGGCCGCCTCGTCTAGCCTGATCTCATGACTGATCCCACCCAGCCCACGTCCACCATCGCAGTGCTCGGAGGCGGGGTGATGGGCGGCGCGATCGCGGCCGGAGCCGTCGCCGCGGGCTGGCCCGGCACTCAGGTTCGGGTGGCCGACATGAACGCCGAGCGCCTCGCGCAGCTCAATGCGGAGCTCGGCGTCACCACCTTTACGTCCTTGGCCGAGGCAGTCTCCGGCGCTGACGTCATCGTCTTTGCGGTGAAGCCTCAAGACGCGGCCGACGCTGTTGAGGGCTTCGCCGACGCCGTGGCACCGGGCACATTGCTCCTCACCGTCGCGGCAGGCCTGCCCGCGTCGTTTTATGAGAGCCGCCTCCCGGCCGGCACGCCCGTCGTCCGCGCGATGCCGAACACCCCTGCGCTCATCGGTGCCGGCGCCACCGGCATCGCCCCGGGCGCGCACGCGACTGACGAGCACCTCGCCATCGCCGAGAAAGTGCTCGGCGCAACCGGCCTGGTGGTGCGCGTGACCGAAGAGCAGATCCTCGGCGTCGGCGCCGTGTCCGGCTCCGGGCCCGCGTATTTTTTCGCCTTCGTTGAGGCGCTCACCGAGTCCGGCATCACGCTCGGCCTCGACCGCGAACTCGCGTCCCAGCTCGCCGCCCAGACGCTCATTGGCGCTGGCCGTCTCCTTGAATCGAGCGACGTGGGCCCGGGCGAACTGCGCGCTCGCGTGTCCTCCAAGGGCGGCACGACCCTCGCCGCCCTCGCCGCGATGTCCGACGCCGGGCTCCAGACCGTGGTCGCCGTCGGCCTCGCTGCCAACGAGCGTCGGGCGAAGGAGATGGCGGCGGAATTCACAGACGGCACGTGAACCCCGCGCACGCGGGGCGGCCTCTACTACAGTGAGGCCATCCACCGTTGGGGGTGGGTGCACAGGGGGGTTTCATGAAGCGCACCATACGGGTGACCATCACCCACGCCACTGCCGCCGCCATCGTCGCAAGTGCACTCGTGGGGTGTTCGGACTCCCGCGAACCGTCCGCTCTCGAGACGCCCGCCGTCGTGTGGCCGCATGGTGAGCCCAGCGGGGTTCACGAATCGTCCGAGTGGGTCCAAGCGATCCGTTCCGCCGACCTCGCCTGGGCCGTTGCCGATGCCAACCTCGACTATTCCGACCCCGCGCTGGTGGAGAAAGTTGGCTACGCCACCGCCGAAGCGGCTGCCGATCGTATGGCATCCACACGCGCCCGGTTTGCCGCCGGTGGGGACGCGCAGTTCGCTCATAGTGCCCTCCTTGACGGGCCCCAAGGACGCGCTGTGCTCGGCATCTTCGAGTTATCTGGCTCCGAAGCTGACGTGGTGCTGTGCACGTCGGTTCCGAACGAGAACCCGGACTTCCGCACGGTAGAGACGCTCCGTCTCACGCGCAACGAGCTGGGGCGTTATCGCGTCACGATCTCGGCCGACCCGATTCCCGCGAACGCGACGGCGACTTGGGAGGAGTACCAGGCTCAATGCGATGAGGCGGAGATCCACCGTGGGTACTTTGACCCACCCTTCGAACCCAACCTCGACCCTGAAGCGAAAGTGACCCGACCGGCGGACGCGTCGACATACTCGCTGGACTAGCGCCGTCCCCCAACACAACG
>CAZRHL010000198.1:0-1980 GCA_964600005.1 uncultured Demequinaceae bacterium | reverse complement strand
GCGTGGATTCGCACGCCCGGCGTCGGCCCCGGTGACCCCCCGCGATGGGCGACGATGGGCGACTTCCTGCACAGCCGTCTGCCCGTCCGCACGGGCGTCGCGGACATGCTGGCGGCAGGTACCTTCGTCGACAAGAATGGGCGCTCGCTCGACGGCAGCGAGCCGTTCGCGCCGCACACCTTTGTGTGGTTTCACCGGCCGCTCGCGCCGGAGGGGCCGGTGCCGTTCCCGCTCAACGTTCTCGATGCGGACGAGCACGTCGTGGTGGTCGACAAACCCCACTTCATGGCGACCACCCCGCGCGGGGCGCATGTGCAAGAGACGGCGCTCATCAAGGCCCGCATCATGCTCGACCTGCCCGAACTCGCCCCCGCCCATCGGCTTGACCGCCTCACGGCTGGCGTACTCGTGTTCACCACCCGGCGCGAGTATCGCGGCGCGTACGCCGGCGTCTTTCAAGAGGGCCTCGCGCACAAGGAGTACGAGGCGATTGCGCCGTACGACGCTTCGCTTGATTTTCCGCGCCGGGTGGTCAACCGCATTGAGAAGCGTCGGGATCGGCTGCAGGCGGAGGTGGTGCCCGGCGAGCCCAATGCGGCGACGCTCATCGAGGTGGTGGAGGTCCACGGAGAGTACGCGCGCTACCGGCTCACACCGCGCACCGGCAAGACTCACCAGTTGCGCGTCCACATGGCCGGGCTCGGGCTGCCGATTGCGGGCGACTCTCTCTACCCAGAGGTGCGCGCGGTGGAGCCAGGAGACTTCTCTGATCCCCTCCGGCTCGTGGCGCGCCGCCTCAGCTTCACCGACCCGCTCACCGGCGCGGAGCGCGACTACACGAGCGCGGTCACCCTCGATTGGCCCTCGCGCGGCGCTTAGGACGCAGCGATCACGTCGATGACGAACACGAGCGTGGAGCCTGGGGGGATGGGGCCGACGCCGCGGTTGCCGTAACCCATCTCGGATGGGATGACGAGCAGCACCTTTGAGCCGACCGGCTGGCCGACAAGACCAGCGACCCAGCCTTCAATGAGCGAGCCGCGTGCGAGGACAAAGGAGATCGGCTCACCACGGCTCCATGAGGAATCGAAGAGACCGCCGTCCCACAACCAGCCCGAGTAGTGGACCGTGATCGAATTGCCCTCGGCCACCTGCTCACCGCTGCCGGGCTCGAGCACCTCGACAACAAGGCCTTCGGGCAACACCGCACCCGAGAAGTCGATGGACGGGGTGCCGTCTGCATCGCGCGTAATGGTGGGCAAGGCAATCTCGGTCATGACTCTCCTCGGTTGGCGTATTTCCAGCCTATGGGACCGGCGCGTGCGATGCCTCCGGGGGGCACGCCTACGGGGAAGCGACCACCTCGCGAACGCGTTGTCGCTGGCATGACTGCACAAACAGCGGCCACACGCGCCATCGCGGAACTGGGAATCGACCACGAGGTGACGGTGCACGGCAAGGTCAACTCACTCGAGGAGGCTGCCGCCGCTCGCGGGGTCACGCCTGACCGCTTGCTCAAGACGTTGGTGATCCGGCGCGGCGATGACGACTTTGTGTTGGTGCTCGTGCCGGGCGACCGCCAGATCAGTTGGCCCAAGTTGCGCGCCCATCTTGGAGTAAGTCGCCTCTCCCTTCCTGACAAGGACGTGGCGCAAGAGGCAACGGGCTATGAGCGGGGCACGATTACGCCGTTTGGCGCTGAGTTGTCCCCTTCGGGTGAGCCGTGGCCGGTAGTCGCCGACGCTCTTATTGCCGAGCGTGGAGGTGCAGTGAGCATCGGTGGCGGTGCGCATGGCGTGGGGATCACACTCGATGCCGCGACGCTTGTTGACGTGATCCGAGCCGATGTTGCGGACGTGACGGAGCCGGCCTAGTCCGTTGGTGGCTCGCGATGCTGCCCGTCGCGGCCAGATCCATCAATAGCTCACCGCAAACGGCCTGTTGGGGTCCGATGTTCTCCAACAACTCACCGCAAACTCG
>CAZRHL010000197.1:0-1989 GCA_964600005.1 uncultured Demequinaceae bacterium | reverse complement strand
TGTTGTACGTGCAGAGGGCGACCGAGATGGTGGGGGCTGGCGTGGGTGGGGTCATGTGACGGGCCCGTGTCTCGGGTCAGCGGCCAGTGCCGTCGTCGGTGCCCAGGGTTTCGTCGGGCTCGCTTTGCTCGTCCTCCGACGACTCCTCTGCCCGCTGCTCGGTCAAGTCACGGACCTTCAACTCAAGCAAGGCGATCGTCTCGGCCAGGTCCCGCGTACGCGACTCGAGTTTGGTCAGCTCCGCACTGTGCTGAAGACTCACCAGGAACAGGAGCGTGATCGAGACGAAGAAGACGAGGTTGATCGGCAGTTCGATGCCGACGGCCCTCGCTGCGTGCTCGAGACTGTCGGGGAAGACGCCAACGATCAGCGCAAGCAGACCGGCGAACATCCACCAGACTGCGTGACGTTCGCGCAGGCGGCGTCGACGCAGCAGATAGATCACCATGACGAGGACGAAGAGCGCGGCAGTGATGCCGAAGACGTAAGCACGCACGTTCACGAGGACACCTCGCTAGTCTGCGGCGCTCGCGACTTTGGTCGCGCGTACGCAAACATCAGAGCGAGGGTCGCGCGCGCCAGGTACAGCGCCGCTTTCAAGGGCCCCTGGGAAGGCACCCCTCCTGCCCGTCCACGCATAGCAGTGGGCACTTGCGTCGCCGTGAGTCCAGCGCGGCAGGCGATGACGAGAGATTCGATCGTGTCGCCGAGGTACTCCGCGGGGTAGTCGCGTGCAAACAGCGCGATCGCTCTGGGCCCGGACGCCCGAAAGCCTGACGTCGTGTCGGTGAGCCGCGCGCGCGCCGTCCGGCTGATTGCCTTTGCGAGAACCCAGCTTGCCCACCTGCGTGGGCCACGCATCACGTACGATCCCTCGCCTGCGAACCGGGCCGCGATGACGATGTCGTGGGTGTCAAGGCCGTCAAGAAGGGCTTGCACGGTGCGGGGGTCATGTTGGCCATCGGCATCAATTTGGACCACTGCCTGATAGCTGTGTTCCAGTGCGTACCGGAACCCGACGCGCATTGCACCGCCCACGCCGAGATTGAACGGAACGGTGACTACGACCGCACCTGCTTCTCGAGCAAGCGTGCTTGTGGCATCGGACGAGCCGTCATCGACGACGAGCACCGTCACACCCGGAAGCGTCTCGCGCGTCTCTGTCACGACGCGAGCCACGGAGTGGGATTCGTTGTACGCCGGCATGACGATGAGCGTCTGCTCTAGCGCAGTTCCCATGGCCGCATCGTAGCATCGGGCCTTCATGGCACCGATGAGCGTCTCTGCCGCGTCAGCGCGCGATTGTGGTGCCCGTTCGCGCGGACTCGAGAGCCGCATCGACCACTGATACAGTCTCCAGTCCCTCGCGCATCGTCACGTAGTTGCTCGCCGTTCCGAGGACGCCATCGCGGAAGGCCGCGTGCTCGGTGGCGAGCGGCTCGGCCTTCGGGATGGCGTAGCGCGTGACATCGCCTTCAGCAACGCCCCGGAAGCCAGCGATACGGTCCCACGTGGTCGCAACCGTCGCATTCGCAAAGAAGGTGAGATCAGCGGTAAGGGTGTCCGCAACGAAGGTGCCTCGCTCACCCGTGACCACTGTGGTGCGCTCCTTCATGGGCGACAGCCAGTTGATGAGGTGGTTCGCAACGACGCCGTTGGCAAAGCGGCCCGTGATGGATACGAGGTCTTCATGTTCCCGTCCACTGCGATACGCGACCTGTGCAGAGATCGACGAGTAGGTGGATCGGGCGACCCACGCCGCGAGATCGACATCGTGCGGCGCTAGGTCGCGGACAACGCCTACATCGGCAATGCGGGCAGGGAATGGGCCTTGACGGCGAGTTGCGATCTGGTACACGTCGCCGAGATCGCCATTCTCCAGGCGTTCACGAAGGCTCTGCACGGCAGGGTTATAACGCTCGATATGGCCGACACCGCCAATGAGTCCACGGCTCTCGAATGCTGCGGCGATGCGCTGAGACGAGGGCA
>CAZRHL010000196.1:0-2001 GCA_964600005.1 uncultured Demequinaceae bacterium | reverse complement strand
GCGGGGGTCGAGAACAGCACCTTGATCCCGGCGGCCGCGAGAGGCTCGCCAAACATTCCTGTCGTGGGTGAGTAGACGAGCACGATCGACAGCCCGACGATGACGGGCGAGACGCTGAGCGGCAGGTCCATCAACGCATTGAGGATGCGCTTGCCTGGAAACTCGTAGCGGACAAGCAGAATCGAGATGACGACGCCGAAGACGGTGTTGAGCGCAACCGACCACGCTGCGGCAACAGCGGTGAGGCGCAGCGCCCCCAGCACGAGCGGGTCCTGGAATGCGTCGAGGACGGGTGCGACGCCGTCGGCGAAGGTGCTCCAGAACACCAGGCCAACAGGCCACGCGACGAGCAATGCCACATAGGCGATGGCGAGCCATCGAAGCGCGTGCTTCCACACTCCCCTAGCCACGGCGAGCCACCCTGCGTTGGATGACGTCGAGCGCCACGATGACGATGAATGACACGACAAGCAGCACCGTCGCGACGACGGCGGCCTGGTCGGTCTGGCCGTTTTCGATGTAGGTGAGAATGCGCACGCTTGTCACCTCGGTGCGGAGCGCGAGGTTGCCGGAGATGAGAACGAGAGAGCCGTATTCGGACACGGCGCGAGCGAAGGACAGCGCGGCGCCGGCTGCGATCGCAGGCGCGAGGGCGGGCAACGTCACGCGCCACAGAGTCTGCAGCTCGGACGCACCAAGACTGCGAGCCGCCTGCTCGACCTCTGGGTCAAGCTCGTGGAGCACCGGCTGGACGGCGCGGACGACGAACGGAAGTGTGACGAAGGCGAATGCCAAGAACACCGCAGACTGCGTATTGGCGACGTTGACACCGATAGGACTGCGCGGGCCATAAAGGCCAAGCAGGACGAGACCAGCGACGATCGTGGGCAGTGCGAAGGGGACGTCGATGATGATCTCGATGATGCGCTTGCCGGGGAAATGATCGCGAACCAGCACCCACGCGATCACGGTCCCCGCCACCACATTGAGCGCCGTCACGGCGACTGCCTGGACGAGCGTGAGGCGAATCGCGGCCAGGGTCTGAGGGTTGGTGAGGGTGTTCCAGAAGCCCGACCATCCCAGCGACGTGGACGCGACCACGACGACAGCAAGCGGGATGAGGACGAGCAGTGAGAACCACAGCACCGACACACCAAGAGCGAGGCCAGACCCGCGAGTGAGGGTTGAGCGCGGCGTCACCCGCCGCCCCGCAAAGGGGCGACGGGCGGCGCTTGGTGCCGTCGTGGTCATGACGACTTACCGGTCTCCACCTGAATGAGCGTGATGATGCCGTTGTCGGGATCAAAGAACTTGGGGTTGGCTTCCGCCCAACCACCGAAGTCATCGTTGATCGTCAGCAGCTTGCCTGGCGCCGGGAACGGCGATGCAGGGTTGTTGGCGCCCTCAACTTCGCCAACCTCCACACCATCAATGACCGGCCGGAAGCCGAGCTTCGCGAACTCCGCCTGGGCCTCCTTGGTGAAGATGAACTCAAGCCACGCAACGGCCTTCGGGTCGGCGCCCTTGAGCACCGCGCCGGGGTTGTCGATGCGCAGCGTCGTGCTCGGCACGATGTACTCGAGGTCCTCACCCTGCTGACGCGCGAGGATCGCCTCATTCTCGTACGAGAGGAGGACGTCTCCGGTGCCTGCAAGGAACGCCGAGGTGGCGTCGCGTCCAGAGCCTGGCAGAGCGACGATGTTGTTGAACAGAGCGGACGTGAACTCCTTGGCCTCGTCCTCGGAGCCGCCGTTCGCCGCGATGTAGCCCCATCCAGCAAGAATGTTCCACCGCGCAGAGCCCGAGGAGCCGGGGTTGGGCGTGACGATCTCGACGCCGGGCTCAATAAGGTCATCCCAGTCCTCGATTCCGAGCGGATTGCCCGGGCGCACGGCGATGACGACGATCGACGACGACACGATGCCGCCTGTGGGGCCAGCATTCCAGTCCTCGTCCACGAGGCCGGCCTTGACGAGACGCGTCACGTCACCCTCGAGCGAG
>CAZRHL010000195.1:0-2003 GCA_964600005.1 uncultured Demequinaceae bacterium | reverse complement strand
GGGGCCAAGTAATGGGTCAGAAGGTCAACCCGCACGGCTACCGCCTGGGCATCACGACCGACCACCGTTCACGGTGGTTCGCCGACTCGACCAAGAAGGGCGAGCGCTACCGCGACTACGTGGACGAGGACGTCAAGATCCGTCGTCTCATGAAGCGCGACCTTGAGCGTGCAGGCGTGTCGAAGGTGGAGATCGAGCGCACCCGTGAGCGTGTGCGCGTCGACCTGCACACCGCGCGTCCTGGCATCGTCATCGGTCGCCGCGGTGCAGAGGCTGACAAGCTCCGTGCCTCGCTCGAGAAGCTGACCGGCAAGCAGGTTCAGCTGAACATCCTCGAAGTGAAGAACGCCGAGATCGACGCTCAGCTTGTTGCTCAGGGCATCGCCGAGCAGCTCGCTTCACGTGTCGCGTTCCGTCGTGCGATGCGCAAGGGCATCCAGTCCGCGCTGCGTGCCGGTGCGAAGGGCATCCGTGTCCAGTGCTCGGGTCGCCTTGGTGGCGCCGAGATGTCGCGTTCGGAGTTCTACCGTGAGGGCCGTGTTCCGCTCCACACGCTGCGCGCGAACATCGACTTCGGTTTCTTTGAGGCCCGCACGACCTTTGGTCAGATTGGCGTCAAGGTCTGGATCTACAAGGGCGACATGACGGAGAAGGAGTGGGCTGCCGAGCAGGCAAAGGCTCCTCGTCCGCAGCGTGGCCGTGGCGAGCGTGGCGGCGACCGTGGTGGGCGTGGCCCGCGTCGGGACGACGTCGCTCGCGCACCCGAGGCTGCCGCCGCCCCTGCCGCCGAGGCCCCCGCGGCCGAGGCTGGGAAGGAGAGCTAAGTCATGCTGATTCCTCGTCGAGTCAAGTACCGCAAGCAGCACCACCCGAAGCGTTCGGGTATGGCGACTGGCGGTACCGAGGTCACCTTCGGTGACTACGGCATCCAGGCGCTCGAGCCTGCCTATGTGACGAACCGTCAGATTGAGGCGGCTCGTATCGCAATGACCCGTCACGTCAAGCGTGGTGGAAAGGTGTGGATCAACATCTACCCGGACCGCCCGTTGACCAAGAAGCCTGCCGAGGTCCGCATGGGTTCCGGCAAGGGTTCTCCCGAGTGGTGGGTTGCCAACGTCAAGCCGGGCCGCGTGCTCTTCGAGCTGGCCGGCGTTCCCGAGGAGCTTGCCCGCGAGGCCATGCGGCGCGCGCAGCACAAGCTCCCCATGAAGACTCGCTTCATTACGCGTGAGGGTGGTGACATCTGATGTCGATCGGTTCCAAGAACCTCATGCCGACCGAGTTGGACGCCATGGAGGACGAGCGCCTCGTCGAGGAGCTCAAGAAGGCCAAGGCCGAATTGTTCAACTTGCGGTTCCAGTCGGCCACCGGCCAGCTGGAGAACCACGGTCGTTTGAAGGCCGTCAAGCGCGACATCGCGCGGATCTACACGATCCTGCGCGAGCGTGAGCTCGGTATCCGCACGGCTCCGACCGCGAAGTCGTAGGAAGAGGTAAGACACATATGTCGACTAAGCAGACCACGGACGCTGCCGAGCAGCGCCCGTACCGCAAGACCCGTCGCGGCTACGTCGTGTCCAACAAGATGGACAAGACCGTCACCGTTGAGGTCGAGGACCGCGTGAAGCACGCCCTGTACGGGAAGGTCATGCGCCGCTCGTCCAAGGTCAAGGCCCACGACGAGTCCAACAGCGCCGGCATCGGCGACCTCGTGCTCATCATGGAGACCCGCCCGCTGTCAGCCACCAAGCGCTGGCGTCTGGTGGAGATCCTCGAGAAGGCCAAGTAATCGTTCGTTCGACCAGGCTCGTGGAACTACGCCGCGAGAACCAGACGACAGGAGAGAAGAAATGATTCAGCAGGAGTCGCGACTGCGCGTCGCCGACAACACGGGTGCCAAGGAGTTGCTGTGCATCCGTGTGCTCGGCGGATCGCATCGTCGCTACGCCGGCATTGGTGACGTCATCGTCGCCACGGTGAAGGACGCCATCCCCGGCGGCAACG
>CAZRHL010000194.1:0-2019 GCA_964600005.1 uncultured Demequinaceae bacterium | reverse complement strand
CCACCGGCCCCGTCTACCTGGACCCGGCGGACGAAGCCAAGTGCAATGACTGCGGCACCTGCTACAACGAGCTGCCGCAGTTCTTCGAGAAGAAGACCACCATCATCGACGGCGAAGCACGAATCGTGGCCACCATGGTTCCTGGCGCCGCCGAGAAGGTGCAGACCACACCGGAGATTCTCAAGCGAATCGATCGGGTCAAGGCTGCATGCGATGCGGAGATCATCAAATGAGCACCGTCGATGAGACGCCTGTGAGCGCCCCCACCAGCGACGAGGTACGCCGCTACCTCGAGGCGCAGCAAGCCCTCGAGACGACGCTGGGCGAGGTCGAGGACCTTGAAGCCTCCGCTGGTGTGGAGGCCTTCAAGGCACAGCTTGAACTGCTCAAGCGTCGCCTCGTGCAGGACCCCGCCGCGTTCCGTGACATGTTCATCGAGGAAGGCATCGCGGCCGCGGCCTGGGAGTTCCAGCAGCCGGAGCTGTCCGATGCCTTCGTACGTCAGCTGTGGGGCATTCTCGAGCAGGACAATGACGCCTCAACAGTGATGATGCGCTTCATTTGGGACCTGCCCGTGGGCAAGAAGCGCGCCTTCATCCGCGGTGTGGACCGTGTGCTGTCCGACCGCTATCCCATGCTCAAGGGCTTCTCAGCGATCTGGCCCGCTCACGTGGCGATTCCGCCTTACGTGCGTGAGCCGGAGGACCGCGCCGAGGACTTCGAACTCGTCAACCAGGGCTACCTCGGTTACACGGCACTCGGTTACACGCCGCGCGAGGTCGACCTGCTTGTATGGCTCGAGGTGCTGCGAGACAAGCAATGCGAAGAGCGTCCGTGTGAGCTTGGCACCCACACCGGGAACGTCGACGAACGCGTGGGCGGCTGCCCGGTGCGCATCCACATTCCGGAGATGCTCGACTACATCGGCCGGGGCGACTTCCGGGGGGCTCTCGAGCTGATCCAGAGCATGAACCCATTGCCCGACGTGACGGGCCGCGTCTGCCCTCAAGAACTTCAATGCCAGGGCTCATGCCTGCTGAAGACGCCGATGTCGATCGGACAGATCGAGTTCTTCCTGCCGCAGCGCGAGAAGCTCCGCTACCCCAACGCCAACCAGGAGCGATTCACTGGCGTCGTCGACCCGTGGACCCAAGGCACCAAGCCCCCGGTCGCCATCGTCGGTTCGGGCCCTGCAGGCCTCATCAACGCCTACCTGCTGGCCGCTGAGGGCTATCCTGTCACCGTCTTCGAGGCGTTCCACGAGCTGGGCGGTGTGCTCCGCTACGGCATCCCCGAGTTCCGTCTTCCGAACAACCTCATCGACGATGTCGTCGAGAAGATTCGCCTGCTCGGCGGCAAGTTCGTCCTCAACTTCGTCGTCGGCAAGACTGCCACGTTGCAGGACCTCCGCGACGCTGGATTCTGGAAGATCTTCGTTGGCACCGGCGCGGGTCTGCCGCGCTTCATGAATGTGCCCGGTGAGCACCTGCTCAACGTGATGTCGGCGAACGAGTTCCTCACGCGCGTCAACCTCATGCAAGGTCTCAAGGAGGAGTTCGAGACCCCGCTGCCCGAGGTCAAGGGCAAGAAGGTCCTCATCATCGGTGGCGGCAACACAGCGATGGACGCGGCGCGCACCTCGCGTCGCCTTGGCGGCAACGTCACCATCGTCTACCGCCGCTCTCGCGAAGAGATGCCTGCCCGTGTCGAGGAGCTTCACCACGCGCTGGAGGAAGGAGTGGCCCTCAAGCAGCTCGCCTCCCCCACGGAGTTCGTCGGCGGTGAAGACGGCTTCGTCAAGGCGGCGATCGTCGACCTCATGGAGCTGGGCGAGCCCGACGCCTCGGGACGGCGCAAGCCCATGAGCACGGGCGAGACGGAGACCATCGAGGCCGACCTCGTCATCATGGCGCTCGGCAACGACTCCAACCCGATCATCAAGGACTCTGAGCCGCGGATCACCACCTCCAAGTGGGGCACGCTCATGCTCGAGAAGGCCGGCTCACAAGAGACGACGCT
>CAZRHL010000193.1:0-2027 GCA_964600005.1 uncultured Demequinaceae bacterium | reverse complement strand
GGGACCCGGGACCGTCACTGTTGCCAAGATCACATCGTCGAAGATGTCGAAAACGGGAGTTTTGTTCTCGGTGCCCCCCAAAGTGGTGTGTACTTGTCCGAGGCGCGGCCCGGCATACCCCCCTCTGCCGGGTTGCGCCGTTTCCTTTCTCCCGTCCAGTCGTGTTAGCGTCGTGCGCGACAAGGGAGTACCCACAAAGTCCGTATCGGTCATCACGAGAGCGCCGCCGCTCTCCCGGTACGGCCCGCGCTTCGGCTCGGTGGGGAGACTTGGTAGCTAGGAGCCCCCATGTCCTCATCCCTTTTGCTTGCTGCGGCCGTCGAGGCCGTCCCCACGGCGTCGTCCTCAGGAGCTGACCTCACGACGATCGCGACCCCGACGATGTGGCTCATCACCATCGCGGCGGTCATCGCGCTCATCGTTTTCGACTTCGCCTTCACCCACAAGCCACACGAACCCACCATGAAGGAAGCGACGTGGTGGACGGTGTTCTATATCGCCCTTCCATGCATCTTTGGCGCATGGCTGTGGTTTGAGTACGGCAGCGAGGAAGGCGTCCTCTTCTACTCCGGCTACATCGTCGAGAAGGCGCTGAGCGTCGACAACCTCTTTGTCTTCATCGTCATCCTCGCGGGCTTTGCCGTGCCGCGACCCCTTCGCCAACGGGTGTTGCTGTGGGGTGTGGCGGGTGCGCTCGTGCTGCGCGGCATCTTCATCGCGGTCGGCGCGGGGCTCATCGCGCGCTTCTCGTGGGTGTTCTTCATCTTTGGCCTCATCCTGCTGCTCACCGCTATCAAGGTGGTGCGCGATGCAGTGCGCGGCGTCGAGGAGGAGCCCGACCCTGGCCAGTTGCCCGTCGTGCGCTTGGTGCGCAGGCTGTGGCCCGTCTCGGACGGCTACGTGGGCACCCATATGGTGGTGAAGCAGGCGGGACGCCGCGTCATCACGCCGCTGGCAGTCGTGGTCGCCGCCATCATGGGCACGGACGTGCTGTTCGCCGTCGACTCGGTGCCCGCCGTGTTCGGCATCACCCACGATCCATACCTCGTGTTCACCACGAACGCCTTCGCTTTGTTGGGCCTGCGCGCTCTGTACTTTGTGCTCGAGGGTTCGCTGCGCACCCTGCGCTACCTGCCCTACGGCTTGGGCGTCATCCTCATCTTCATTGCCGTCAAGCTGGTGCTCCACGGCGCCCACCTGTACGCGGAGTCGGTGCCTGACATCGAGCCCGTCCCCTCACTCATCGTCATCGCCGGCATCTTGGCCATCACCATCGCGGCATCCGTGTGGAAGACGAAGCAGGAGGAGCGCGCCTACGCTGCGGCGCGGGCGGCCGAGCGAGCGGCCGAGGCGGGGGTTGAGCCCGCGGCCGACTCCGGGGTCGAGAAGGAGTAGGGCGCGCCGTGGCTTCCGCGAGCAGTGCAGAGTCCAAGACTCGCCGGCGTGGCGAGCACCTTGAGAACGCTCTGCTCGAGGCGGCATGGCTCGAGCTCAAGCACTCTGGCTTCAACGACTTCACGATCGATGCGGTCGCGCAACGTGCGAAGACGAGCCGCGCCGTGCTGTACCGGCGATGGCCCGGCAAGTTCGAATTGGTCGCGGCGGCCGCGCGCTTCGCGGTGCTCCGCGACCGGGGTCCTCGGCCCGAACCAACGGGATCGCTCCGCGAGGATCTGCTCGGAATGCTGCGCTGGGCCAACCGCACAGACGTGCGCACGATGATCGAGACCACCGCGCACCTTGGCGAGTACCTGTCGAGCGAGGGCCTCACGTTTCAGGACTTCCGCGAGGCATTCCTGCGCGGGCGGGCGAAACCGTCCTTCTCGCCGATTGACGCGGCGGTGGAACGTGGTGAGATCGACCCGGCGGTGTTGACCCCGCGCGTGCGCTCTCTTGTGTTTGACCTGTTCCGTCACGAGGTGCTCATCAATGCCCGCCCGGTGACGGAAGAGGCGATGGCGGAGATCGTCGACGAGGTTGTCATCCCGCTCCTCACCCGCAAGCCCTGACCACCCCACCCACCCCAC
>CAZRHL010000192.1:0-2058 GCA_964600005.1 uncultured Demequinaceae bacterium | reverse complement strand
GCGAGCACGTTCGTGCCAGCAACGGTGGTGAAGAAGGAGAACGCGACCTCGGGATTGCGGGCGTCCCGGCGCAGCATGTCGCGATGGCGCACGGCGCGTGCAGCAAACATCACGGCGAGAACGCAGTAGGCCACCGCAGCGATGATGAGGAGCACTCGCGCGGCAAGGACCAGATCCGCATCACGCAGCCCGATTGAGACGATCCCCGTGCCCATGACGAGCGCGAAGTACCCAGGGGCAAGAGACGCAATGGCGCTGTCGGCCTTGACGGCAAACGTCAGGTCCCCTTTGGCCACGGTTCATTGTTGCGCGTGCACCGTCGTCAACGCCATCGCGCCGCGCGGCTCGACCCAACTCGCCGCGTGAGCCTCGTGCGCGATTCTGTAGGCTCCATTCGTGCTCCCCGTACTCAACATCTCGGCATACCTGTTCACTCCGATCACGGATCGTGACCAGTTGCGACCCGTGTTGCTGGCACGTGCGAATGCGGCGGGGCTCAAGGGCACCATCCTTCTTGCAGAAGAAGGGATCAACATGTTCCTCGCGGGCGACGCCGACGCTGTACGCGGCTTTGTCAATGACCTGCGGGAGGATCCCCGGTTCGCGGCGTTGACAACCAAGGAGAGCTGGTCTGCCGACCAGCCATTTCGCAAGATGCTCGTGAAACTCAAGCGCGAGATCATCCGCATGGATCATCCAACGATTCGTCCCGTCGAGGGGCGCGCACCTGCGGTGTCACCGAGCACGCTCAAGCGTTGGCTCGACCAAGGGCATGATGACGAGGGCCGCGATGTCGTCATGCTCGATACGCGCAACGCCTTTGAGGTCGACTACGGGACGTTCGCGGGCGCCGTCGATTGGCGCATCGAGCGCTTCACCCAGTTTCCCGACGCGGTAGCGGCCCATCGTGACGCGCTTGAGGGCAAGACGGTGGTGAGCTTCTGCACCGGTGGGATCCGCTGTGAGAAGGCCGCGATCTACATGCGCGACGAGGGCATCAACGCGCTCCAACTCGACGGCGGGATACTCGGCTACTTTGAGCAGGTGGGCGGGGCCTACTACGCGGGCAACTGCTTTGTGTTCGACGAGCGCGAGGCGCTCACCCCGGAGCTTGCAGCGATAGTCGCCACGGGCGCGGTCTCACCCTCAGGCGTTACTTGTTCGCCTTCTTGACGACGCTTGACTTCAGTTGGATCCGCCCGAAGCCGGGCACACTCGCGTCGATGTCGTGGTCGCCCACACCATCGGTGATGAGGCGGATTCCGGCGACCTTCGTGCCCACCTTGACCGTTCCACCTCCGGCACCCTTCACCTTGAGGTCCTTGACCACCGTCACGTTGTCACCGTCTTCGAGCACATTGCCCACCGCGTCACGAATCACTCCCGACTCCGCGGACGTCTCGCCCGCATCGGCACTCCACTCGTGGCCGCACATCGGGCACACAAGCAACGCACCGTCTTCGTAGGTGTACGCCTCAGCGCACTCGGGGCAAGGGGGAAGGCTAGACATTGAATCTCAACTCCATCAGGTTCCGGCACGAAGCAACGTCTGACCCGCTGCCGCGACCTGCAGTCTTACACGTCGATGCAGTAGCTGCGCATTTGGGCGATCTTCGCCGTCTTTGACGTGCTGGCGAAACGGAAGACATGACTGAACTCAATGCGGCGCCCGTCCGCTTCGAGGTACCCATCACAGGACGCGAGCCGCCCGTGAGTGATGATCGAAATGAGCTTGACCCGCTGCGGCGAGAATGGCGGCTTGACCTCCAGCGCGGACTCAGGTCCACTGTGGACGCTCTGCCCAACCAGTGTCCAGCTCGCGGTGTCGGCAAGCCACTCGGAGACGCTGTCAGCATCTCCCTTCGCCCAGTTCACGGCGAAGTCGGCGACAATGCCGATGCGTGGCGCGTTGCCGCAGTCAGCGGGCAGTTCGATTTGCACGATGGCCTCCTCCGCCTCTTCCGACTACGCCGGACGCGCGGCCAGTCGTCCAGGACTGCAAGTCGCGCGCGGAGTTGGGGCGCCGTGAGCCGCGAGGCTATACATTGAAGCGGAACT
>CAZRHL010000191.1:0-2065 GCA_964600005.1 uncultured Demequinaceae bacterium | reverse complement strand
CGTGCGGGGGCGCGCCCCGCGTGGTGCAGGAGAAAACATGTCCCCCATTCGTATGAGTGCGTCGATTGCTGGGCTCACGCTCGCGTCGGCGCTTGTTCTGACTGGCTGTGCCGGTCTCGTGGAGAATGCGGTTGATTCCGCTGTCGACAAGGCGGCGGAGGAGGTCGCGGAGAACGTCGCTGAGAATGCGATCGAGCGAGCTATTGAGGCAGATTCCGGCCTTGACGCCGACATCGATTTGGGCCTCGACGGTTCAGGCGCGTCGGTGCCGTCTGACTTCCCGAGCGAAGTGCCGCTGCCCGATGGCCTCGAACTCCAAACATCGATGAAGGCATCAGGCGGGTTTAGCCTCATCTACGCGACAACTGACCGCAGCAAGATCGATGCCTACGTTGCGAAGTTCGACAGCTGGGAAGAAACCTTCGCGAGCGACATGGGCGAGATGCGCACGTGGGGCTTCCAGGGCACGGACTGGAGCGTCGCCCTTGGCGACATCATGTCCTCCAGCGACAACGAAGCGATGATGACGCTCACCGTCACGCCAATCACTCAGTAATGCTTGCTGGGCTGCCCCGCGTGTCAACGGATACGCGGGGCAGTTGCCTTTGCGCGCGGGACTAACGCCCCGTGCACGTGCTGAGGGCGTGGGAGAATGCGCGCGTGACCATGGCACCCGAACGCGACACTGCGGCCCCCGCCCATGCGCTTGCCGCTGAACTCGAGCGTGCGCTCGAGGGTGAGGTTGACACATCGGCCCGACGCCGAGCCGAGTACTCCTCGGATGCATCGAATTATCGCGTGGCTCCGCAGGTGGTTGTCTTTCCTCGCCATGTGGAGGATGTGCTCGCGGCACATGAGGTGTCCCGGCGCCTTGGCGTCCCGCTGACGATGCGCGGCGGGGGCACGTCGGTGGCGGGCAACGCGATTGGCACCGGCATCGTGCTCGACACATCGCGCCACATGAGCGCGATCGTCGACGTCGATGCCGACGCCAAAACCGCGCGAGTCCAGCCCGGCCTTGTCCTCTCGACTCTGCAGAGCAATGTCGCGCCTCACGCCTTGCGCTTTGGCCCCGACCCTTCGACCTCCACCCGCGCCACCTTTGGCGGACTCATCGGCAACAACGCGTGCGGCCCCCACGCGGTGGCCTTTGGCAAGACGAGCGACAACGTCATTGAGCTCGACGTGGTTGACGGACTCGGCCGACGCTTCACTGCCACGCGCGGCGACCTCTCCGTGGTGCCGGGCTTGGCCGAGCTCGTCCAGGCGAACCTTGCTCTCATCCGCACCGAGTTCGGTCGCTTCGGCCGTCAGGTGAGCGGCTACAGCCTCGAACACTTGCTGCCAGAAAACGGCGCAGACCTCGCGAAGTTCCTTGTGGGCACTGAAGGCACCCTTGTCACGGTGCTCGAGGCGAAGGTTGCCCTTGTTGACGTGCCTCCTGTCCGCCTCACGGCGGTGTTCGCGTATCCCGATATGGCGGCCGCGGCCGACGCCGTCATGCCGATGCTCGCCCACAAGCCGCAGGCGGTTGAGGGCCTTGATGCGCGGCTCGTCGAGAGAGTGCGCGGCGCGAAGGGCGCGGAAGCAGTGCCTGAGTTGCCCGAGGGCGGTGGCTGGCTCTTTGTCGAAGTGGGTGGGGCAACGCCCGCCGAGGCGGAAGAGACGATGGCGGCGCTCGCGGCCGATGCTGGCACGTCTGTGTACCGAGTGGTGCCTGACACTGTGGAAGCGGCGAAGCTCTGGGCGATCCGTGCGGATGGAGCCGGGCTTGCGGGCCGGTCCGAGGATGGAGCGGAGTGCTGGCCCGGTTGGGAGGACGCGGCTGTGCCGCCGGAGCGGCTCGGTGCGTACTTGCGCGATTTTGATGCGCTGATGGAACGTCACGGCGTCACAGGCCAACCGTTTGGACACTTTGGCGATGGCTGCATTCACGTGCGCCTCGACATCCCATTGCAGGAAGACGGCCGCCCGCTCCGCGCCTTCATGGAGGACGCTGCCGCCCTCGTCGCGAGCCATGGCGGCTCTCTCAGCGGCGAGCACGGCGACGGGAGGGCTCGCTCCG
>CAZRHL010000190.1:0-2069 GCA_964600005.1 uncultured Demequinaceae bacterium | reverse complement strand
TGTCGATCGAGAACCAGATTGATGCCTATGTGCGCGCGGGCTATCCCGCGCTCGCTGGGCTTGACGAGGCGGGCTTCCGGCGCCTCGCCGCACCGCTTGTTGATGTCGCCGCTGGCCGCACCGACGCGCTTCTTGTTGTCACCCGCGCGCTCATTGACGATGAGGCGCGCGTCCCGCTGCTGAGGCTTGCGGGCTCGGACAAGCCGGGCATCCTCGACAAGAACCACGCGTCCGACGCTCGGCCTGGCTTGTCTCATTACATTCCGCGGGCAGAGCTCGCCGTGCCCGACGCACCTCTGTATCTGGTGCTTGGCGTCGAGCGCGGGGACGAGTACCGCGACGTCTCCCCCACCGAGGCGCTCGAGGCGCTCGCGTCCCGCGGCCGCACCCCGCTCACCATTGACGAGGGACTGTCACTCGCGACTGTCGCCCCCGAGATTCTCGTGAAGAATCACTGCTTCTCGCTTGCGGGCTCAACGCGCGGCGATAAGCGGGTGCCCGCGCTGTGGATCTCGGACGGTGCGCCCAAACTGGGCTGGTGCTTCGACCGCGTGCCGCATTCGTGGCTCGGTCTCGCCTCGGCGCGGGAGCGGATCGCCGCCTAGGCCGAGCGTCGGCCGGATGTCCGGCGTCGGCCGGATGTTGAGCGTCGGCCCCTCACGCGTGGGCCAGAACCCCCTCGAGCCGCGCGTACGAGGTCTCCATGCCGTCCGTCATGCCGGTGCCGAGCACGATGTCGCGCTGTTCGGCGTTGGCGTACGTGATGATGATGGCGAGGAGCGTGCCGTCGCGGTGGGGCGTGAGCGTCATCTCGTTGATGGTGCCGGGGACGTCCATGCCGATCATGCGCTCGGTGGTGACCTCGCGGACGTGCTCGATTCGCTCGAGCACCTCGCCTTCGAAGCCGAATCGACCCTCGCCACCGCCTTCGGGCTCCCACTCGTAGCGGAACGAGTCGCCCACGCCAGCGGGGACTTCGCACACGGGCATCGTCCAGCCGTCGGGGCCGAGCAGCCACCGCTTCATCAGCTCCGGGTCGTGGTGCGCGCGCCACACCTGCTCCGGGGTGCCGCGAATGATGCGCGTGACACGGATCGTCGTGTCGGAGAGGATCTGGACTTCGGTGCCGCGGCCCCCCGCGAAGGACGCGAGATCCGCAAGCACGGCATCGATCTGCGACATCGCGGACCGCGTGCCCTCCTCGACACCCATGGAGACAACGAGTTCCATCGCCTCGACGGATGGAAACTCCGTCACATCGGTGAGGCGACTGCCCGTCGGCGTGGACTCAAATGTGAAGGTGAGGCGCATCTGGGGCATGTCGTCATTGGGCGTGCCGTCGTCATTGGCGAAACCGTCGACCACCACAAAGGACTTGCCGGGGTCTACGCTCTCGAACTCCCAGAAGCCGCTGGAGCGTTCACCGTCGGGACCGGTCATCACGTAGTGACTGCGCCCGCCGGGGGTCATGTCGTGGCGCAGAAAGGCCGCCGGCCATTCGACGGGGCCCCAGAACTTCTCGATCTGGCGCGGGTCCGCGTAGGCCTCCCACAGACGCTCAACTGGCACCGGAAAGTCGGCGATGACGGTCATCGTGAGGGCGTGGGGGTCCGTCGTGATGGATGTGACGGGCATGGGCGTGCCTTTCGGTGGGTGGACTACGTACCTGGGGTTGGGTCCTCGGCGAGCAACGCGTCGAGCCTGTCGATGCGCGCCCTCCAGATCTGTTCGTAGCGGTCAAGCAGCGCCTGAGCACGGCGAATTGCCTCGGGGTTGCCGCGCACCATCCGCTCCCGACCGTTCGGGTGCTTGGTCACGAGTCCCGCGCCTTCGAGCACCGCTACGTGTTTTTGCACCGCGGCGAACGACATGTCGTACGCCGCGGCGAGTTCGGACACCGACGCTTCCCCCACAAGGGTGCGGCGAACGATGTCTCGACGCGTTGCGTCGGCGAGGGCGCGGAAGATCCGGTCGACCTCGTCGTCCGTCAACTCTGTTTGTACAACCATTTGGTTGCACGTTACGCCTGAGGGGTGGGGGTGTCAACAGAAAGCGGACGGGCTGGGGCT
>CAZRHL010000189.1:0-2094 GCA_964600005.1 uncultured Demequinaceae bacterium | reverse complement strand
GGGCACGGGCGTGCTCGTGCTCGACGTCAAGGTGGGCTCAGGTGCTTTCATGAAGGACATCGACATGGCGCGCGAACTGGCGCGGACCATGGTGGACCTTGGCACCGACGCGGGGGTCACCACCTCGGCTCTGCTCACTGACATGTCGACGCCGCTCGGGCGTGGCATCGGCAACGGCCTTGAGGTGACGGAGTCCGTTGAGGTGCTCGCTGGTGGCGGTCCGGCTGACGTGGTTGAACTGACGGTCACCCTTGCGCGCGAGATGCTCGCGGGCGCAGGCGTCACCGACGTGGACCCGGCCGATGCTCTGCGTGACGGCCGCGCGATGGACGTGTGGCGACGGATGATCGAAGCCCAAGGCGGAGACGCCGACGCGACGATGCCGGAGGCTCCGCACGTCGAAGTGGTGAGGGCAACTGAGGACGGTGTGGTGAGCCGAGTCGACGCTCTCGGTGTCGGCATTGCCGCGTGGCGCCTTGGTGCTGGCCGCGCCCGTAAGGAGGACCCGGTCCAAGCGTCGGCAGGGGTGTTCCTCCACAAGACGCTCGGTGAGACCGTGAAGAGAGGCGACATCATCGCCACCCTTCACACCGAGACCCCCGAGCGCATGGAACGTGCCCTCGACGCCCTCGCCGAGGCATGCGGCGGCGCAGGTGCAATCGAGATCGGTGGCAGTGGCGCAGGCCGCGGGCCCATCGTGCTCGACACAATCGGCACGGCAACGTAAGTGCCCTGGACACTCACCGGCCTAGCCGCCCGCGCGGCGCGCGCGGTGGGAGGGCCGCGCGTGGTGCTCTCGGCATCGAGCGGCACCCGCGCGCAACGTGTCCAGCGCATTGCGGCGGACCGGCCCGACGTCATGTCCCGCGCCTGTGCGCGCCGCCTCGAGACATTGAGCACGGCGGACCGACGCGCCATCGAGGTCGCCTTCGAGCACATGCCGGGAGATGCGCCTGTCATCGAGCGGGCTGTTGCAAGTGGAGCTCCCATCTCGAGCATCGCCGCTCTTGCCGGCGCATGGCACACTCTCGATGAGCACGCCCGTGCCGTGGTGAGAAGCCCGCTTGGCTCCGCCAGCGTCGGCCCCGTGACGTGGGGCGAGACGCCTGCGCAACAGGTGGACCAGACGACGTGCGGTGCGGCGGTCGCATCGATGATGATCATGATGGGCGACCCCCTGGTGGCCGCCTGGATCGCTGCGGGAAGGCGGCCGGGTTGGCACCTGCCGGATGAGGTCTCCGACGCTGTCGCAGCGGCCGACTCTTCTGGCAGCAGTCTCATGACGCTGGCGGAGCGGTGGCGGGCGCTGCAACGGGTGGTGCACAAGCGCGCGACACGCCGAGGTCTCGGTGTGGCGCCCTGGCCCCGAACGCTCGGCACGCCGCCATGGAGAATCGACAACGTGGTGCGCTACGCGGGCCTTCGCTGGCGTGGAGCGCTCATTGACGATGCGAGCGCGGCTGAGGTGGAGGGCTTCAGTGCCTATGCACGAGCCGCGCTGATCGACGGCATTCCCGTGCCGTTGTACACAGGCGGGGACTCCGCGCGCGGCCTGGCAACGGTGGTGCCACGTCATGTGGTGCTGTTGGTGGGCATTCATGACGAGGCTTTCCGCGTCTACGAACCATCAAGCGGTCAGATCGATGTGTGGGATCCCCTCACGGCGGGCTTGTCATCTCAACACGCGTTGGGGGGCTGGAATCGCACGATGTGGGCGATCCTGCCGCGGTGGCGCGGTGCGTGACGCGGAGGTGAGCCGCACGATAGGTTCAGGACGTGGTCAGGGGCAGTCAATGAAGACGACTCTGCGCAGCGCCCGTGTGTGGCTCGCCGGTGCCGTGATCTCGACGGCGACAATCGCATGGGCTGCCGTTGCGATCGCCGCGTCAAGCCAAGAAGATCTGGTGGGCGAACTGAGCGTCGCAGGCATCGCACTGACGATCGGCGGGCTTGAGGCCACGTTCCTTACGTGGCGCGCGTGGGCGCGAATGCAGCGAACGATTGCCATTGTCGTCGCGGCTCTTGCCTCGGGTGGCGCGATCATCGTCTTTGCAGCGACGTCACCGGGGGTCACCACCGCCGCGCTTGTGCTCG
>CAZRHL010000188.1:0-2114 GCA_964600005.1 uncultured Demequinaceae bacterium | reverse complement strand
CGCCACCCAACTTCGCCGGCCAACTTCGCCACCCAACTTCGCCGCGCGGGACACCCAACCTTTCGATCCGGGCTAACGTTGTATCAGAGAGCGCCACTCAATGTGGGGCGCGGCTGAGGGGGCCATTCTCTCGATTCCTTTGGCCGTGTCCTGCTGTGCATTGAAGCGAGCGCAGAGAGGACAGCGTGTCAGCCGAGGTTCGGATTCTTCGCACCATCGAGGCAGCCCTTGCGGTTGTCCTGGTGGTCGTGTTGTGGAACCTCGCCCCCACCAACTTCCTCAACACCAAGCTCACGCAGTTCACCGACTGGTGGGCGACGAACGTGGACCAGATCTTCTCGGTCGAGGTGGTGGACATCGTGGACGGTGCCCCCGGCCCCGGCTCCACTCCGGATCGCATCGACTTCGCCGTTCCCGTCGACAGCGGCCCCTTCGCGGGGATGTCGCCGGCCCCGTCCGACGCTGCCGGCGCCCCAGCCGACCCAGCGGCCGACGCTGCGGTCGCCGCAACGAGCTAGCCCAGCGTCGGGCGAGGACAGCCCAGCGTCGTCCGGGCAAGCCCGGCGTCGGCTAAGCGGCGGTGGTGAGCCTCCGCGCACTGCGGGGGGCACGTGGCAGACGGGTCCGGGGCGTTGTCGCCGCGAGAGCGAGCGCACCGGCAACGAGCACCGCCGAGATGACCGGCAGCCAGTCAACACTCCACGCGGCGACTACGGCCACACCCACACGCGAGCCGATCGCGTTGCCCGTATTGAACAGCACGGCGTAGGTCGCGTTGCCGATATCCGAGGTGTATGGAGTGTGCCGCAACGCCCAGTTGATCATCGCGGCCACGAGCGTGGACCACGCGAGTCCCTGGAGCAGCAGCATGGCGATGAACACCGGCTGGCTGGTGCCAAGGAACGTGAGGCCCAAGAAAAGCGTGAGGAGCAGCCCCTCGCCGATCACCACCGTCTTGACGGGGTACCGGTCGAGGTAGCGCGCGATGAACCACGTGGTCACCACGCCCGACGCACCGGAGACCACCATGAGCATCGGCACGGTGCCTTCGTCAAAGCCATAGCGATCGGTTGCGAGCGGGGCGAAGAAGGTCCACGACAGCGTCATCGCGCCGGTGGACAGGGCGGTCACACCCATGACACGCCAGAAGCGTTTGACCGAGGGGTACTCGCCCTTGATCAGGGTGGACTGCTGGGTGCGGAAGCTCGGCATGAGCACGGCAACAGTCACGGCGAGCAGGGCGCCACCACCGGTGAGCACCCAGAACGGGGCATGCCAGCCGACGTTCTGGCCCAGCCAGGTCTCAGCCGGCAAGCCGATGACACCGGCGGCGGCGGCGCCGAGCATGAGGCGGGCGACGGCCTTGCCGCGTTCTGCCTTGGGGAACATGCCCGCGGTGGCCGGCGTGACAACGGCCCAGAACAGCGCGTGCGAGGCGCCGGTGATGCCGCGCGAGACGAGCAGCTGCGTGAAGGTGTCGGCGGTCGCGCCTACCAGGGTGCCGATGGTGAAGAGGCCGAGCGCGCTGACGATCACCCAACGCCGCACGAACTTGGTGGTGAGGAGCGTGAGCGGCAGCGTCGTGATCATGACGGCGATCGCGAACACGGTGGCCGCGATGCCGATCTCCGATTCGTCGCGGCCCAGGTCGTCCGCGATGGGGCCAAGCAGGCCCATGATGGCGATCTCGTTGGAGACGACAAAGAACGCGGCGACGGTGAGCGCAATGAGGACCACCCACGCGCGCGGGCGTGACACCGGGGGCGCCGGGTCACCGGTCTGGCCTGGCTCCGGGACGACGCTGGTGTCAGGAATGATGATCGGCTCACCAGAGACGGGCGCGGCATATGCGAGCGGCTCGTTGGCGGAGTGCTGATCGGGGGGCGTCATGGTGTTCCTCGGCTGCTTTTTGTTGTGGTGGCGCGCGTCATTGCCCGTCAGATCGAAACGTTTCGAGTAATTGTGGCACAAGCGGGCAAGCGTTTCCACCATTGTGAGAAAAATCGCAGGGATTACGTGGGGTGGGACGCGGCGGCGCGCCCGGCCCCAGCGTCGGCGGCGCGCCCGGCCCCAGCGTCGGCGGCGTGCGCTAGAACGACGCGAGGAAGCGCTTG
>CAZRHL010000187.1:0-2116 GCA_964600005.1 uncultured Demequinaceae bacterium | reverse complement strand
GCTCGCCTCCGAGGCGTGCGGCGCGCCCATCGAAGTACGGCCTTTCCAAGGCGTCTGACTCGCCCGTCCCGTCGGCCCGCCCCATGCGGGTAACCTCGCTACGTTGGACGATGCCGCGCTTCGAGCGCGCTGGAGCCGGGGAGACGTGGCATGAGGGCGTGGGAGCACTTTGGCATCACCACTGGTGCACTCATCGGTGTCGCGGTGGTTGCCGCTCTCGCACTCCTGGTCGTGTTGGTCGCAGTGTGGGGCGGCATGCGCCGTGCGCTCCGGCTTGCCCCAGCGGTGCTGCTTGCGATGAGCGTGACGGGCATCTTGGTGGCCACGCTCGGGTTCTCGGTGGGCGACGGCAACGGGCGCTCGGGGATCAACCTCGAGCCGCTTGTGGAGATCCGGCGCGGACTGGAGACCGGCGCGAGCGAAGTGGTCGCGGCAAACGTGTGGGGCAACGTCGCGATGTTTGTGCCCATCGGCGTGCTGCTCGTGTGCATCTGGACGTCTCCGCTGTGGGCACGGGTCATCATGGCGACCATCGCGGGAACGGGTCTGTCCGTCGCGATCGAGCTGACGCAGCTGACGCTGCACCGCGTGGCCGATATTGACGATGTGATCCTCAATGGGGCCGGCGCGCTCGCGGGAGCGCTTGTCGCCAGCGTCTTCGTGCTCTTGTGGCGCCTTGTGCGGCTCGTTGCCCGGTGGGTCCGGGCCAGGCGTCGTCCGACGGATGCGAGCGAGTCGGCCGCCGCTCCGTGACACGCGCCCGGGCTTCGGTGCGGATTGCGCGAAGGTGACTGCGGCGTCGGCCCAGCGAGCACACAGCACCTGGCGACGACCACTGTGGCTCTCGGCATTAGGATGCTGGGGCGGGGCCTCTAGCTCAGTTGGTAGAGCAGCGGACTTTTAATCCGCGGGTCGTGGGTTCGAGCCCCACGGGGCCCACCTGGTAGATCAGTGTTTTGTGGTCGTTACACCTGTGTGGTTTGGACGAAAACCCGTCGAAAACCCGTCGGACGGCCGTAACGTGGCTCCATGACCCAGCCCCTGAACTCCGAGTTCGCGACATTAACGCTCGCCGCCGTCTCCGCATGCCGCGCGTTCATTGCGGAGAGGTCGGAGGATCTCGGCTATGTGTACCGCGTAAGCGTGCCGGAGTACCGAGTCAACGAAAGCGGATGGCCCGCAACGGTGGCGAGCAGCCTGGGATCGTCATCGAAAGACGGCCCGTGGGACTGGGGGCTGCTCTTTTCGTCCACCAAGAAGGGCGCGGCCAAGTTCGATCCGACCGATGTCCCGGATCTTGAGACGGTCATCACCTACGTCAAGGCACAACCCGACTTGGCGGAGCGGCTCAGTTTCTACGGCGTCACCACCTTGAGCGACGAGCGCAAGACCGAACTCCTCCGGATGGATGTCGTCCGATGGGTGACGAACCTGATCCAGCGCGCGGAGGCCGTCGGGGCATCCGACGACTCTCAAGTGCTCCCCTTGTACCAGGAGGTCGAGCGGGGGCTGCTGTCTGAGACCGTGCGCGGAGATCTGCTCTTTCCGATCCCCTTGGTGCATTTTGAGATCGACTCGCGGCTAGAGGTCTCGCCTGGCGTCGCCATCGAGCCGATGGACGAAGCGACGCAACGAGCGCGGGCACCGTATTCAATCGGCTCTGGCCCTGTGAATCCCTATCTCGCAGCGGCAGCAACGCACGCGATCGTCGTCGACGACCAGGAGTTCAAGAATGAACGCGGCCCGTACTACCGCAACGTCTCGTTAGCCGCGCGACCGATCGACACGACCGTGGCCGAGCGCGTCTGCCAAGCCGTCAACATCTTGACCGGCATCGAGATCGGGCTCGCTCAAATCTGCCTTCGACCGCGAGGTTGGGCAGATGACTGGGTCCACGATCTCCCGCCCATTGAACGACTTCAGACCGTTCAGCGCTTTCCTGCGCACCTAGCAAACGCGGGTTGGAACAAGACCCAATCCACGGTGACGAAAGCATCGCTGGATAATTTGCCCACGGCCTTCGCGGTGCTCGACGGTCCGCACCACAAGCGCGCGCAACTCGCCGCTCGTCGGCTGTTTCAGTCGTCACTTCGTGAAATCGACGACGACGTTGTGA
>CAZRHL010000186.1:0-2120 GCA_964600005.1 uncultured Demequinaceae bacterium | reverse complement strand
ATCATCGTCTTTGCAGCGACGTCACCGGGGGTCACCACCGCCGCGCTTGTGCTCGTTGCGACGGGAGTCGCGATGGTGGGCTTTTCCTGCGCGGTGGGTCTTTACGGTGTGCTGACAGGGCCGGACTCATCGACGCCAGCGCTCGTCACGGCCTTGGCGCTCGTCGGCGCCCTCGCATATCTGGCCCAGGTGCTGTGGGGAGCGTCACGCGCCTGAGGCGCCTGGGGCGGTGCGGACGTACGCTTGTCGCATGACCCTCACCTCTGACGAGATTCGCACTCTTCCCAAGGTCGTCCTTCACGATCACCTCGACGGGGGACTTCGCCCCGAGACGCTCATCGAGCTTGCCAGCGAGATCGGCTACACGTTGCCCGCGACGGACCCGCATGAACTCGCGCGGATCTTTGTCGACAACGCAGATTCCGGCGATCTGGTGAGGTACCTCGAGGCCTTCGCGCACACGACCGCCGTCATGCAGACCCGCGACAACCTCATCCGGATCGCGCGTGAGGCCGTCGTCGACCATGCCCGCGACGGCGTCATCTACGCCGAGCTCCGGTATGCACCCGAACAGCACCTTCAGCAGGGCCTCACTCTGCAGGAGGTCGTCGACGCTGTCCACGAGGGCATCCAGGAAGGCGTCGCAGCGGCCGCCGAAGAGGGCTACGGGATTCGGGCCGCCGCTCTCCTGTGCGCGATGCGTCACCTTGACCGGTCGATGGAGATCGCCCGCCTTGCCCTCGCCAACCGTGGTGCGGGCTGCGTCGGCTTTGACATCGCGGGGCCCGAGTTCGGCTTCCCGCCCTCACGGCACGCTGAGGCCTTCGCGCTTCTTCGTGACGCGCACTTCCCGGTGACGATTCACGCTGGAGAGGCCGATGGTCCGCAGTCGATGTCGGAGGCGCTCGGCCTTGGCGCCGCGCGCCGCATCGGTCACGGGGTGCGCATTCATGAGGACATTGAGGGCTTCGGAGGCGACGAGCCGCACCTTGGTGCGATGTCTCAGTACGTGATGGACCAGCAGATTCCGCTTGAATGCTGCCCCACGTCGAATGTTCAGACGGGAGCGGCGACGTCCGTTGCGGAGCACCCGATCCACGAGCTGCGTGACCTTGGCTTCGCGGTCACCGTCAACACCGACAACCGCCTCGTCTCGGGTGTGAGCATGGTGAGCGAGTTTGAGGCGCTTGCCGAGGTGGGCTGGACCAAGGAGGACTTCTTCGAGGCAACCCTTGTCGGCGCATGGGCCGCGTTCTTGCCGTATCACGAGCGCGCGGAGTTGGCGGAGATCGTCATCGACGGCTACGGGGCCGAGTAGCGGATTGCGCACGACGGCACGGTGGTGCGGCCCGGTCGCGCGTACCCTGGACGCATGACTCTTTCACGCGCCGATCTGGCCAAGCTTGTCGATCACACGCTTCTGAAGCCCGAGGCCACCCCTGCCGACGTCAAGGCACTGATCGCGGAGGCGGCCGACCTGGGCGTCTTCTCTGTGTGCGTCTCCCCGTCGATGCTGCCCGTCTCCACGCCGCCCGGTGTTGCGGTCGCCACCGTGTGCGGATTCCCATCGGGCAAGCACCACTCCGCGATCAAGGCGGCGGAGGCCGCGCTGAGCATCGAGCAGGGTGCCGACGAGATCGACATGGTGATCGATGTCGCCGCGGCCGTTGAGGGCCGCTACGACGATGTCGAGGCCGATATTGCGGCGGTACGCGCAGCGGTTCCCGCGCCCAAGGTGCTCAAGGTCATCATCGAGTCCGCCGCACTGAGCGACGAGGCGATCGTGGGCGCTTGCACGGCGGCGAAGAACGCGGGAGCGGACTTCGTGAAGACCTCCACCGGTTTCCACCCCGCTGGGGGAGCGTCGGCCCATGCCGTTGCCCTCATGCGCGAGACGGTGGGCCCCGACATCGGCGTGAAGGCATCGGGCGGGATCCGTACGGCTGCCGCGGCTCTCGACATGGTGGAGGCGGGAGCGAATCGCCTCGGGCTTTCCGGCACGCGGGCTGTCTTGGACGGTCTCGATGGTGACCAGGCGGCCGACGCTGGAGAAAGCGGCTATTGAGCGTCGCCAGGGAGCGCTTGTAGCGTTGCCCAATGGGTTCTGACGAGGCAGTGCA
>CAZRHL010000185.1:0-2128 GCA_964600005.1 uncultured Demequinaceae bacterium | reverse complement strand
CTCGCCGATCCCACCACCTCGACGTCGGAGACCGTCGCCTCGTGGCTGCCCGGCGCACGGCTCGTCAAGGCGCTCAACCACGCGAGCGTGTGGGAACTCGAACATCTTGCTCTCCCTGCCGGGCACCCCGACAGGCGCGGCATCGCGGTGGCCGGCGATGACTCCGACGCCGTCACCACTGTGTGCGAGCTCATCGACTCTCTTGGATTTGATCCGGTGCGCGCGGGCCGTCTTGCCGAGGGTGTGCGCTTCGAACCCGGCACCGAGGCCTTTGGCGCGGACGCCCTCACGGCGGATCTGCGCGCCATGCTCGAGCGCTTCTGGGATTCGCAAAGGGGACGTGTTGTCGCCCGGGCGCGGGCAGCGTCGGCGGGTTAGGGCGAACGGCAAATCCAGCGTCGTACCAGCGGGAACAAATCCCCGCCACCACACGTTCTCTCAGTGCAGTACCTACGAGCCTCGCTCATGGCAACGTCGCTGACGTCACCGTGACGAGGCTCTTTTCGTTCCCAGCGTGGGGCGCCGTGAGGCACGCTTCCCGCGGAGAACACGGCTCCCACACAAGCAAAGGAGAGCCACATGTTGGACAGACTGAAGTCCATCTTTGTCGCCGAGTCCCCGATGTCGATGTACGCGCACTTGCCTGAGAGGATCCAGGACGAGATCCGTGACGCGATGGACGCGACATCCCCTTACGACATCCCGTAAAGACAATCTGCGGCGAGGGTCCTGCGCATTGACCCTCGCCGGGGGCTTAGGTTGGTATCCGTGAACGCACCAATCGACCCCACCACCACCTCCGCTTGGGCCGAACTCACCGCGCACGCAAGCGGCTTCACCCCTGATCTTCGCGGCTGGTTCGCTGCTGACGCCGATCGCGTCGCACGCCTGTCGCACACCGCAGGCGACCTTCACGTCGACCTGTCGAAGAACCTCGTCACGGACGAGATCCTCGCGTCGCTTGTCACGCTTGCACGCGAGACCGACGTGGCTGGGCGGTACGCCGCGATGCTCGCCGGTGAGCACATCAACACCACCGAGGACCGCGCCGTGCTGCACACAGCACTGCGCCGCCCCGCCAACGCCTCCCCCGCCTTGGTGGTTGACGGCCAGGACGTCGACACCGACGTCCAGGACGTGCTGACCGCGATGTCCGCCTTCGCTGAGCGAGTGCGCTCGGGCGAGTGGCGCGGTGTCACCGGCAAGCGCGTCACCCACGTGGTGAACATCGGCATCGGCGGTTCGGACCTTGGCCCCGTCATGGTCTACGAGGCGCTCGAGCCCTACGCGACGGCTGGCATCGAGGCGCGTTTTGTCTCGAACATCGACCCCACCGACATGGGCCAGAAGGTGAAGGGGCTCGACCCCGAGACCACGCTGTTCATCGTCGCGTCCAAGACCTTCACCACGCTTGAGACCCTCACCAATGCGCGTCTCGCTCGCGAATGGCTGTGGACGTCCCTCGGTGCCGCCGGGGTGCCGGTCGGGTCCGACGCTGAGAAGGCCGACGCTGTGGCCCACCACTTTGTCGCCGTTTCCACGGCGCTCGACAAGGTGGCGGACTTCGGCATCGACCCGGCGAACGCGTTTGGCTTCTGGGACTGGGTGGGAGGCCGCTACTCGGTGGACTCCGCGATCGGCCTGTCGCTGTGCATCGCTCTGGGCCCGGATGTGTTCCGCGAGCTGCTCGCCGGCTTCCACGCGATCGACCGCCACGTGGCCGAGACGCCGCTTGAGAAGAACGTGCCCGTCCTCATGGGGCTGCTCAACGTCTGGTACGTCAACTTCCTCGGCGCGCAGTCGCACGCCGTGCTGCCGTACGCGCAGCAGCTGCACCGCTACCCGGCCAACCTGCAGCAGCTGACCATGGAGTCGAATGGCAAGTCGGTGCGCTGGGACGGCACGCCCGTTGACTACGAGACCGGCGAGATCTTCTGGGGCGAGCCCGGCACCAACGGCCAGCACGCCTTCTACCAGCTCATTCACCAGGGCACCAAGCTGATCCCGGCCGATTTCATCGCCTTGGTCAACCCCGCGTATCCCTTGTCCGATGGCGGCCAGGATGTCCACGCCCTGTTCCTCGCGAACTTCCTCGCGCAGACCAAGGCACTCGCCTTTGGCAAGACGG
>CAZRHL010000184.1:0-2256 GCA_964600005.1 uncultured Demequinaceae bacterium | reverse complement strand
GGCGTGAGCACAACACACAGTGGGCCCCCGGCTGCTGCCGGGGGCCCACTGTGTTGGCTTGTGCCGCGTGTACTACTTGATCTCGCCGTACACGGCCTCGACCCACGCCGGAACGTTGTCGTCGCCGTAGACGTACACGCCCACGTATGCGCTCGACGGGTCGTTGTCAGCGTTGAACGCGCCGGTGCCAGCGATCGACTTGTAGACGATCTCCTCGCCAGCGAGAACCAGCTCCGAGCAGGCAACCCAGCCGGTGCACTCAGTGCCACCGTTCGCGCCGGAGACGGCTGCCATGTTCTCCTGGATGGTCTGGCCGTCGGGAGCGCCACCACGGAGCGCCGCGAGGGCGACGAGGATCGTGGCGTCGTACGACTCGGGACCATATGCGTAGGACTCAAGCGGACCGCCGTTGACGCCCTCAAGAAGGGTCTTGAAGTCGTCGGTCGGGTTGGCGCCGGGGATGGTGCCCTTTGCTCCGGTGAGCGTGCCTGCCTCGAAGTCCGCCGAGAAGTCCGACGTGTTGCCGTCAACGAGGTAGAGCTTCGACATGTCGAAACCGTTGGCAGCGAGCTCGGGAATGATCTGCTTGGCCTGGTCGAACGAGATCAGGGCGATCGCGTCGGGGTTGGTCGCAAGGATCGCCTGAACGTCCGAGGAGAAGTTGCCCGCGTTGGGGTCGAACTCCTGGCCCTCGGAACCGTAGGTGATGGTGCCGCCGCCGGCCTCGATCACGTTCTGGATGACGTCGCGCAGACCCGTGCCGTAGTCATCGTTGAACACCAAGACACCGACGTTCTTGTGACCATCGGCGAGGATCAGGTTGGCGAGAGCGTCACCCTGAACCGTGTCCGGCGGCGCGGTACGGAAGTAGAAGTCGCTGTAGTCCGAGAGCGCGGTTGCGGTGTTCGCGGGCGAAACCTGCACGATCTTCGCGGCGGTGATGTCGTCGATCACGTTGAGCGTGACAGACGAAGATGCCGCACCGATGATTGCACCGACGCCGTCCGAGACGAGGTCCGAGACCGACTGCGACGCGATCTGCGGGTTCGCGGTGTCCGAGGAGTCCTTGTCGATCACGACGACGTCGTTGCCGAAGAGGCCACCGGCCTCATTGATCTCTTGCACCGCGAGGTGCACACCGGCAACCTCCGGCGGGCCGAGGAAGGCAAGCGAGCCGGTCAACGGCAACAGCGTGCCGATCTTCAGGACGTCGCCGTCGCCGCCGCTCGACCCAGTGCCACCAGATGCGGGGGCGTCGGAGTCACTGCTTGAAGCGCAAGCGGCGAGGGCAAGGGACGCGACCGCAGTAAGCGCGGCACCGCGTGCGATGGGGTTCCATCGAGCCATGTTTTTCCCTCCAGGTTGTTCCAGCGG
Organism: uncultured Demequinaceae bacterium; assembly: GCA_964600005.1. Classification (GTDB taxonomy): domain Bacteria; phylum Actinomycetota; class Actinomycetes; order Actinomycetales; family Demequinaceae; genus Demequina. Next base: position 882 of record CAZRHL010000184.1, on the reverse strand, counting down.
CATAGCCGCCGGGGCCGCTGTTGGGACGGTCCCAACAGCAACTGACCTCACCGTAGCGGGCTGGCGTTTCTTTCGTGCGTCACGTTGGTCACAATTTCGTGACTTTGTACCCGAAAACTTGCGTTGCGGAGGGTTTGTACCAGGCGTGATGCCGAACTACTTGGATGAACCCATCTGCTCGATGACAGCTTCAGCCACTTCCCGCATCGTGAGACGCCGGTCCATCGAGGTCTTCTGGATCCACCGGAACGCCTCGGGCTCGTTCAGCTGCATCTTCTCCATGAGCAAGCCCTTCGCGCGCTCAACGCGCTTGCGGGTCTCCATCCGCTCAGTGATGTCTGCGATCTCAGACTCCAGGGCGCGAATCTCCGTGAAGCGCGACGCCGCAATCTCAACGGCAGGGAGCAGGTCGGCCGGGGTGAACGGCTTGACGACGTACGCCATCGCGCCAGCGTCACGCGCTCGCTCAACGAGCTCCGTCTGCGAGAAGGCGGTGAGGAGCACAACGGGAGCGAGACGCGCCTTGGCGATCTGCTCGGCGGCTGTGATGCCGTCCATCACCGGCATCTTCACGTCCATGACCACGACGTCGGGCTTGTGCTCTGTAGCGAGAGCAATGGCCTCTTCGCCGTTCGCGCCCTCACCCACAACGTCGTAACCGCCTTCGCGGAGGGTCTCGACGATGTCCATGCGGATCAGTGCCTCGTCTTCGGCGACGATTGCGCGGCGCTTCACAGGGCCGGTCGGCGTGGCATCAGCGTTGTCTTGTCCAACGGTATCGTTCACAAGCGCTAGCCTAGTGGGCGCGCCCCGATAGCCCAACCGGCAGAGGCATACGGCTCAAACCCGTACCAGTGTGGGTTCGAATCCCACTCGGGGCAC
>CAZRHL010000183.1:0-2272 GCA_964600005.1 uncultured Demequinaceae bacterium | reverse complement strand
CAAGGCTGAAAAGTAGGGGGGCCACGAGCGGCCTTTCATACGGAGGTACAGGGAGGCGGCGTCGTTGCCTGTGTCAGTGTAAGTGCTGACGCGAGAGATTTCCAACACTTGTTGCATATCTTCCGCGCATGGCACGATACTTCGAGTGGACATTCGGGTGGAACGCACGCGTAAGCGCCTTCAGGAGGCGCTTTTTGAGCTTGCTCACGAGCGCGACTTCGACCTCATCGCGGTCAGCGACATCGCGGAGCGGGCTGGCATTAACCGCAGCACGTTCTATCAGCACTACTCGGACAAAGAGACGGTGCTCGCCGACGCCCTTGACGGCATCGCGGCAGAGGCGGGCGCCACGCTTGACGCGCCGTTGTCGCTGACCGCGGGGCCGCCCGCAGCGCTCTATAGGTTCCTTGAACACATCGAAGAGCACGCGGCCATTTACCGCCGGATCTTTGTCGGTTCCGGATCGGGGGTGGCGCTGGCTCGCCTTCGTCAGCACATTTACGCGGCCACCGAGGAAGTGGCGCGGCAAGCACATCGCGACCACGAACTCATTGCCCCCATCGATATTGTCGCTGCAGGAGTTGCCGGCTCAATCGTCGGCGTCATTGGTGCCTGGCTCAGCCGGGAACACATCTCGCCCGCGGCGGATGCTGCGCAGTGGATCTGGGCCGTCGTGCTCGGCCCGTCCGCCGCTGCTGCACGGTAGATTCACGCTGTGCCTGCTGTTCGCGTACCTCTGCACCTGCGTTGGGCTGATCTTGATGCCTACGGCCATGTCAACAACGCCGCGATCGTCGGTCTGCTTGAGCAGGCGCGCGTGCTCGCCTTTTGGAGTGACGCTGACCCCGTATTGCCGCCCTTGACGGCCGACGCGGACACCTGGGTGCTCGTTGCAGGGGTCGAGGTCACCTACGTGCGGCCCATCGATCACCGCACCGAACCGATCACGGCAGAGCTGACAGTCACCAAAGCAGCTGGCGCGACGTTTGTCATCGCATACCGACTTCTGGTGGACGAGGTGGAGTGCGTGCGCGCGAGCACCACAATGGCGCTGGTAGATCCGGCGACGGGTGCACCGACACGCATGACCTCAGCGTTGCGCGAGCGCCTGCTCTCATACGGGGAGTAGGTCCCGGCATGTAGGTCCTTTTCTGGGACCGCAACCGGGACTCTAGGACCCCCTCGGACGGGTATTTGGCACGTACGGTCGGGTTATGCGCACTCTGCCTGAGACGGTTGACACTCACGCCGACGCCGCTGTGCACAAAGTGGAGCTCCTGCGCACCCCCTCACGTTTTGCCGTCTCTGCACTGCTCGCAGGCATGTGGATTGGTGTGGGTGACGTGCTCATGTGGTCCGCAGCGGGTCCATTCGTTGCACAGGAGAACCCTGCCGCCAAACTCATCGCTGGAGCCGTTTTCGCCGCAGCGCTCACCATTGTTGTCTTCGCCGGCTCAGAGCTCGCCACCTCCGCCATGATGATTTTGCCGATGGGTGCCGCACGGCGCGTCATCACGTGGTGGCAGGCAGGCGGCGCACTGCTGGGCGTGTTCATCGGGAACATGATCGGGTCCTTCGCGTTTGCGTGGGTCGTCGTTCAGACGGGCATTCTCAATCACGGTGCCGCGCAGGAGTATTGGATGAGTTACCTCGCGGGGAAACTCGAGCTCACTGCGGGACAACTGTTCTGGAGAGGCGTCCTGTGCAACGTGCTCGTGTGTGGTGCAATCTGGGCCGCTGGACGGCTCCGCACAGAGGCTGGCAAGGCGATCATCATCTTCTGGTGTGTGCTCGCCTTTGTGGCCTCTGGGTTTGAGCACGTCGTTGCCAACATGACGACGTTCGCACTCGCCCTCATCGGCGGGGGAGTTGACGTCACATGGGGTGAGTTCGCCACCAACATGGGCGCCGTTGGCCTCGGCAACCTGGTGGGCGGATGTGTGGTCATCGGCTTCGCATACGCCCATGTGGCCGGTCGCTTGCGCGGCCCCCGCGCCGCGGCGTCGGCCGTTGCCTTGGCCGCATCAGGCACCGAGGTTTCCGGCGCCCCCACAGCCGCCGACGCTAGGCCTGCCGACGCCGAGCCCGCGGATGTCTTGGTGGCCTGAGCGGGGTTCGCTCCGAGAAGAAGCCCTGGGCAGCGTCGGAGCGGCCAGGTAGACTGATTCCACAACTGCACAGGGGATGATCGGTTTCGACGTGTGTTTACATCGCAGGGGAAGCGGGCCAAGGACGCTGGGTTATCTTGTCAACGCCCCCAGCAAACCAATAG
>CAZRHL010000182.1:0-2327 GCA_964600005.1 uncultured Demequinaceae bacterium | reverse complement strand
GTGAGCAAATTCGCACGTAAAGCGCTCAGCGCCGTGCGGAGAACTCCCCTGGGTTGCCCACCACACCTCGCAACGTGTGGAGGTGGTCGACCTTCATGTTGAGTGCCTTCGCCACCAACTGGCGGGCGTCGTGATCGTCTGAGTCCTGCAACCGCAATGCGAGCAGAACGTCGATCAGCATGCCGTGGGCCATGAAGCGCATTGCCTCCATCTCCCCAAGACCGACTTCATAGCGCACGATGCGGTAAATGCGCAGAAAGCCCTCGCGCGCCACCGGGCCAATCTGAGGGTCGTGTCCCTGCGCGAATGCATGCATGAGAGCGAGCATGAGCCCCCGGTCGGCGATCAACCTGGTGAAGGCACCGCCCATGTGGGCAGCCTTCTGATCCGGGGTATCGAGCGGCGAGAAGCTCGCGATCGCCTCACGAAAGGCGAAGGCCACCCGGTCGCATGCTCGTGTCACGACCGCGAGCAGCAGTGCCTCCTTCGAGCCAAAAGTGCGCACCACATACGCCTGACTGATGCCTGCGGCGCGAGCGATCGCGTCCGTCGTGCCCGCCGCGTATCCAACCGCCCCAAACACATCTGTGGCTGCCTCGAGGATCTGTTCACGCCGCTCTTCAGCGTTGAGTCGAGTTCGAGGCGCGGCCATGTTGACAGGTTATCACCCGATTACATATCGTGACCCTTGGTAGTTATCATGCGATTACTACTGGTGTTTGGCGGGAAGGGTTGGCGTCGCAACGGCCAGGCGGCGTCAGCCCTGCGCCTTACATGGTCACCGTCCGCTCTAACTGTTCACCATCCGCCCCGCCCGCGCACCTGACCCCCCTTGGAGGACCAATGACTACCAGCACGTCTCCAAAGCGATCTGCGCCCCTTTGGCTTGTCATCATCGCCGCAGCCCTGCCCATGTTCATGGCGACGCTTGACAACCTCGTCGTCACGAATGCGCTGCCGGTGCTCGCCGCCGACCTCGGCGCGAGCATCGAACAACTGCAATGGTTCATCAACGCTTATGCACTTGCGTTCGCGAGCCTCATCCTTATGGCGGTCGCACTCGGGGATCGCTTTGGCAGGCGGCGCATGTTCACAGCAGGCCTCGTCGTGTTCACCGCGGCGTCCGCACTGTGCGCGCTCGCAAATTCACCGGAGCAACTCATCGCCGCGCGCATCATCCAAGGCGCTGGCGCCGCCGCCGTCATGCCACTGTCCCTCGCCATCCTCGCAGGCTCAGTTGCGCCACGGCTCCGACCGGTCGCCATTGGCATATGGGGTGGCGTCGCAGGACTCGGCGTCGCCGTCGGCCCTCTCATCGGCGGCGGGGTCGTCCAGGGCCTGTCATGGCACGCGATCTTCTGGCTCAACGTCCCCGTGGGCCTTCTTGCCCTGCCACTCATTCAGGTGGCCCTGCGCGAAGCCCGCGGTGACCGGGTCCCTCTGGACGGCGTCGGCCTCGTATTCGGAATTGCCGCAGTGTTTGGAATCGTGTTTGGAATCGTGCGTGGCAATGACTCGGGTTGGACATCGGCTCCCGTACTTCTTGGGCTCGTGGGCGGAGGCGCGCTGCTGCTCGCCTTTCTCGCATGGGAGGCCCGTCACCGAGCACCTCTGCTCCGCCTCGGGCTGTTCCGTGACCGGTCATTCACCATGGCGAATGTGGTGGCAATGACATTCAGCTTTGGGATCTTTGGCGCCATCTTCATCCTCGTTCAGTTCCTCCAAGTGGTGCAGGGCGACTCCCCCCTCGAGGCCGGGGTGAAGACGATGCCATGGACCATGGCGCCGCTCGTTGTGGCACCCATTGCCGGCGTGGTCGCACCGCGCGTCGGGACGCGACTGTTGATCGTCGCCGGCCTTGCCGCACAAACGCTGGGACTCGCGTGGATTGCCGTGGTACTCGCCGACGACACGTCCTATGCCGTCTTTGTCACCGGGTTCGTCCTGTGCGGCGTCGGCATGGGACTTGTATTCGCGCCCGTGGCGACAGCCGTGCTCGCCGCGATGCGGCCCGAGGACCACGCGAAAGCATCCGGGACGAACTCGACTGTGCGCGAAATCGGGGTGGCTCTCGGCATCGCAGTGCTCGCAGCCGTCTTCACCGGCCAGGGTGGCGAGTTCTCGCCCACCGACTACAGCGACGCAGCGCAGCCCGCACTGTTCGTCGGCGTCGCAGCTTTGGTGCTCGCCACCGCGTTCGCGTTCTTGCTGCCGCCGGGACGTGGCGTGGGCGGTCATGTCGAGGCGCCACCCGCGGACGACGCGGAACTCAAGCCGGTGCGGGTCTGACTCCCAACGCGGGGTGTGGGGCGTGCGACCCGAATCAG
>CAZRHL010000181.1:0-2384 GCA_964600005.1 uncultured Demequinaceae bacterium | reverse complement strand
GCGCGAGACCGCGTGGACCACCCTGGTGAATCCTCAGCGCGACCTGGGCGCTCAGCACGTGCACGGCATCGATGCCACGGACGCACGAGTGGCGCCGTTGTTCGAGGACATCGCCGGCGAACTCACTGAACTGCTGACCGGGCGGGTGCTCGTGGCGCACAACTCCGTGTTCGACACCGCGTTCCTGGTAGCCGAGTACGCGCGCGCCGGATGGCCGTTGGACCTCACGCACGAGATGACGCTGTGCACAATGCGTCTCGCGCAACGGTACGGCGCGCCCGCCTCCCTGGGCGCGTGCTGCAGCTTCTTTGGCGTGCAGTTGTCCGACGCTCACGCGGCCCTGGCCGACGCCGAGGCGGCTGCCGCCCTATTCGCCTTGTTTCTAGGTGATACGCGAGGGGACGCGGCCTGGGAGCGGTGGCTCAAGATGGGCGAGGCGTTCCGGTGGCCCCTGCCGCCGCGTCGGGCTGTGGCGCCGGTGTTGCGGGGGACAACTGCGAAGGGATCGGAGGTGCTCGCGGGCGTGGTGGGCCGCTTCGCTCCCGTTGATGACCTGGTTGGCGCGGCCGAGTACCTGGACCTCCTGGACCGGGTATTGCTTGACCGGAAGATCTCGGCCGACGAGCGTCGTGCGTTGGACGGGCTGGCCGCGTCGCTGGGCTTGACGGACGCCGACGTGGAGCGACTCAACCGCCACTACATGCTGGGCGGCGTGAACGCAGTGGGCGGCGACGACCAACTGACGCCGAACGAGCGCGCGTTCGATGCGCAACACGCAGGGCTGCTGGACTTGAGGGATCTGGAGATCGAGGGTCTGCTCGCGGCGGCCGAGTCGAAGGTGTCACGGGTGGTGACCGACGTGGACCTGAAGCCCGGAGACCTGGTGGTGCTGACGGGTATGTCGATGGAGCGCAAGCGCGAACTGACGGCCATGGCTGAGTCGCGTGGGCTGGTGGTGTGGCCGAGTGTCAAGAAGGGTGTCGCGGCGGTGATCGCGCAGGATCCGGGGTCACAGTCGGGCAAGGCGCGCAAGGCTCGGGAGTACGGGATTCCAGTGGTGGGGGAAAGGGTGTTTGACATGGTGGCGCTGAGTCTCGAGAACCGGGCCTCGACAGAGACAAAGGGGTACGGCCGATGAGCTCATTGTTCTTCTGCCGTACGCAGTTCGCGATCGGCCAGGGAGGCTTCCACGCGACCACGATTGTCGACAAGTCGCGTCGGGACGGGTTCACGTTCGTCTACGATTGCGGCTCGCTCGACGCGGCGAGCGTCCGCAAACGCGAGATCGATCTGTTCTTCGCCGGCGGAAGACCGGGAACGGACTGCTGCTGGGGGCCCAGGGAGGGGAGCCGGGGTCGGGTCGATCTCGTTGTGTTGTCCCACATCGACGCCGACCACGTGAACGGCCTCGCGCGACTCTTGGAAGGTCGAGCCGACCGTACGAACACCGTGATCCTGTTGCCATACCTGGAGTGGTGGGACCGGCTTGCCCAGTTCGACTCTCACTCCGATGGTGGCGACGCCGCAGTGGACATGGTTGCAGATCCCGCAGAGTATCTCCGCCGAACTCAAGGCGTCACTGTCCTTACCGTTTCGAACGAGCAGCCTGAGCCTCTGGACCAGCCGGAGTACGCGGACCTTAGGGGCGGTGCGGCGGGAGCCGCAGGCGCGGTCTATGTCTCGCCGGGACCCGCGGACGGAACAATCGCGAATGGCGCGACACTCAAGCACTGGCGCGACGCGCCGTGGGTTTTCAAGGTATTCGTCCCATCGGTCGTCGACAGGGCACGCGACGAGTTCGTCGATGAGCTCGTGCGGTTACTCCCCGGATGGGATGAGCGCCTCAGGAAGGGCCTGGATCACGAACAGATCCGAGAACTGCTCATGCTCCATGCTAAGGAAGTACGCGCTGCGACGAAGAAGGTGAGCGGAGCCGGAGGACCGAATGCCACGAGTCTCATCGTCTACTCTGGTCCGGATCCGGACTCCAAGCATGTGCGAAGGGGGGACGTCTGTTGCTTCGGCCCTTGCCGATTCGGCTGCGAGTGCGAAGGCGAGCTCACAGGACTCGGATGGCTTCATACGGGAGACGCCCCGCTTGGCGAACGCTCGCTCTACGAGCAGCTCAGGTCGGCGCTAGCGCGTTACTTGCCATATGTCGGGATCGTCACTCTCCCGCATCACGGGAGCCGACACGGCTTCAGTTGGCCTCTCATTCACGACTGCGCGCCTCGAACCGCTGTCGCATGTTCCGGGCCGCGGAGAGGCTGGAAGCATCCCGAACCTGAGCTGTGGCACGCCCTTGCTTTGAGAAGAATCGGCACGGTGCATGTCTCGAGATACGAGCTCTCCAGGCTCCATGAGTGGGGGAGCGTGCATTGGTA
>CAZRHL010000180.1:0-2393 GCA_964600005.1 uncultured Demequinaceae bacterium | reverse complement strand
TGCGGGATGCCGTCGTCGAGGCCAAGGTCGCCCTTGTACGCGGTGAGCAGCATGATCGGGTTGATGAGCTGCGGGTTCACCGAGGACACGGTGCCGTCCACGCTTTGAGCGGCCGTGGGATACAAGGTGGCGACAATGCCGATCTGCGGGCCGCTCGTCACGTCCGGCACCTTGACGACGCCGTTCGACGTGTACGCGGCATCTTGCGGCAGGAACGGGGTGGGGCCGGAGAAGGCGATGTTGCCGTCGGCGTCCCGCACCGTCAGCACCGGCGCGTAGCCGTTGCCTTGGAGGTAGACCTTGCCGTCCGCCACCTCGAGCGGGTGGTTGACACGGATGGAGCGCTGCTCCGGCTCGTCTCCAGGAGCCGTGTATGTCACGTCCGCCCGGAAGGACACGGGGTCGCCCACCGCATTGAACTGAGCATCGAAGCCGTCGAGCCGCAACGTGAACGGCTCCATCGCGGCGGCGTCGTAGAGCCGGCCTGCGGAGTAGGAGTCGTAATCGACCACCGCATTGGTGAAGGTGCGCCCCTCAACAAGCACGGCCTGACCGCGGTACGTGTACGCAGAACCGAAGGCGAGAGCAAACAGCACACCCACGAGCGCGAGGTGGAACAGCAGGTTGCCCCATTCGCGCAGCGCCCCCTGCTCGAGCGCAACCGCCGTCTCAGGCTCGCCCTCACGGTTGGTGCGCTCATCAATGCGAACGCGGTAGCCGGTCACCCAACCGGCGAGTGCGGAACCACGGCCCCATGCCGCGAGAGCCTTAGCAGCGTCGGCCGCAGCAACAGACGTCTCGCCGTACGTGTGATGAGCAAAGCGCCTGAGCCGTCGCGGTGCAGCGCCCACCGGCTGGCGGGCGGCCTTCCCGTGCGCGATCGCGCGCGGCACGATGCAGCCGACGAGGGAAAGGAAGAGGAGCACATAGATCGCGGTGAACCACGCCGAGCCGAACACGTCGAGCAGGCCGAGGCGATCCGCGAGCGGCCCCCAGAAGGAGTGGGTGTCGACAAAGGCTTGGGCGTCTGCGGCGTTTTGAGGCCATTGCGGAAGGAGGGAACCGGGAATGGCCGCGAGGCCAAGCAGCAAGAGGAGCACAAGCGCGAGGCGCATCGACGTGACCTGGCGCCAACCCCACCGCAGCCAGCCGCGCACACCGAGGCGCGGCACCGCCCGGTAGGCGTAGTTGTCGACCGAGAAGCGTTTGGGCGTCTCGATGGTGTCGTCAAAAGACGTGCGGTCGTCCGGCCCGCTCATATCGCCACCCAGAAGCCATCGATCCAGCCCTGCATGAGGGTGGTGATCCGCCCCCACAGGCCGGTGACAAGCAAGAGGCCGAGCACCACAAGCATCCCGCCGCCAATGCGCATGAGCGCGAGACGGTGACGGCGAAGCCACCCGAGCACGGTGCGGGAGCGTTCGGCCCAGATCGCGAGCGCGATGAACGGCAGCCCGAGGCCGAGCGCATAAACCGCAGCAAGCACCACTCCCCGGCTTGCCGTGCCCTCTGTGAGGGACAGCGCGAGAACTGCGGCCAGCGTCGGCCCGATGCACGGCGTCCAGCCAAGCCCAAAGGTGATCCCGAGCAGCGGCGCTCCCCACAGCCCAGCGCGCGGGGAGATGTGAATGCGGCGTTCGCGCTGCATGAAGGGCACGGCGCCAAGGAACACAAAGCCGAGCACCACCACGAGGACGCCGAGGATGCGGGCGATCACATCGAGCTCGTTGTCGAGGCGGGCGCCCAACGACGCGAAGGCGACGCCGAGCAACACGAACACTGACGCAAAACCGGCGACAAAGAGCGCGACTCCCGCGACGAGGCGCGGCCGCGAGGCCCGATCGCCGCTCGCCGCGCCCGCCATGCCGGACAGGTAGCCCAGGTAACCGGGCACAAGCGGGACGACGCAGGGGCTGGCGAAGCTCACAAGACCGGCAACAAAGGCGACGCCCAGGGCGGCAATGAGGGACCCGCTGAGGACGGTGTCGGCGAAGGTGCCGCCGACGCCGGTGATCACGCCTCCTCCTCGCCGTCAGAGAACGTCACACCCGCAGGGACTTCGATGACGCCTTCACCGGCCGTGCGAACGAGGGCGAGCAAAGTGGACGGCTCAATGCGGCCCACTGCGCGGGCAGCGACCTTGCCCTCCGGGTCGATGATGAGGGCGGTCGGCACTGCGCGCACGGCAATGAGGCCCTGCATCGCCGCCACTGCCGTCCCATCCGTGCCGTCAAGCGACGGGTATGTGGTGCCAAAGTTGCGCTCAAAGGCTTGCGCCGTGGCGGCGTCGTCCCGCACGTTGACGCCGAGGACGTTCACGCCGTCCAGTTGATCCAGGACGATGAGGTCAGGGGCCTCCGCGCGGCACGGCGGACAGTTCGCGTACCACGTGG
>CAZRHL010000179.1:0-2400 GCA_964600005.1 uncultured Demequinaceae bacterium | reverse complement strand
ACAGGCATCAAGTACGCGAGGAGTAGCACATGGCACACAAGACGGGCGCGAGCTCCTCGCGCAACGGTCGTGACTCGAACCCCCAGTACCTGGGTGTGAAGCGCTTTGGCGGCCAGGCCGTCAACGCGGGCGAGATCCTCGTCCGTCAGCGCGGCACCCACTTCCACCCCGGCCTCAACGTGGGCCGTGGCAAGGACGACACCCTGTTCGCCCTCGAGGCGGGCTCGGTGGCGTTCACGCAGCGTCGCGGCCGCAAGGTCATCGACGTCGTGGTCGCAAGCTGACCTAAGACTTCGCCAATAGGGGCGCCCCCTTCGGGTGGCGCCCCTATTGCTTTGTCCGCACCGCTTCTCCCGGTTCCGCTCCGCTTCGCGCGCGGCGGCTCCCCGCCGCTCCGCTTCCTCCTCGCAGAAGGCATTGAGGGTCGATCCCGGCTGAAAATCGACCCTCAGTGCCTGCCAGGAGGTGTGGGGAGTGGCTTGGCGCAGGGAGGCGCGGTGTGGGGAGGGGTTTGGAGCAGCGAGGTGCGGTGTGGGGAGTGGGCCTGCTCCTAGGTGACCTCGATGTGGACGCGGCCGGTGGGGCCAGCGTCGGCGCCGGTCACCCGGGACACGCAGCAGCACATCTTCTTGTTCGGGGCCTTCTGTCGCTCGGAGTAGAAGACATCGCGGTGATCGACCTTGCCGGAGAGGTCGAGAATCTCCACCTCGCACAGTCCGCATTCGCCGCGGCGGCAGTCGTACATCATGTCGACTCCCGCGCGTTCGAGCGCCTCGAGCATCGACTCGCCTTGGCCAACGGTGACGGTGACGCCGAGGCGGGGCACTGTCACCTCAAACGGCGTCGGCTCGAACCAGCCGGAGTTGCCGAAGGTCTCGTAGCGAAGCGCCGTGATGTCCCTGCCGTCCCGCTCCCACGTGCGGCGAATCTCCTCCATGAGGCGGATGGGTCCGCACATATACAGCTCGGCGTTGGCGGGAACAGTGTCGATGAGGGCGCGCACGCTCATGCGGCCGTGCTCGGTGGTGACGTGCGCGACAAGGCGGTCGCCGTGGCGCTGCTCCATCTGGGGCAGGTACGCCATGCGCTCCCGGGAGTTGCCCACGTAATGGACGGTGTAGTCCGCGCCCAGGCGCTTGAGCGTCGACGCCATGCCGCGAATCGCGGTGATGCCCACGCCGCCGGCGACGAGCACGTAGGAGGGGGCGCCGACGCGCAGCGGGAAGTCCTGCAACGGCTGGGTGATGCGGATCGTGTCTCCCGGCGCGAGCGAGCGCATGTAGTCGGAGCCACCGCGCGAGAACGCAGGCCGCGCGACCGAGATCGCAAGATAACTGCCGTCCTGTGCCGCGCCTGCGATCGAATACGAGCGCTCGTCCGTCCGGCCGTCGGGCAACGTGACGAGGACGTCCACGTGCTCGCCCGGACGTGCCGGAGCTGGAGTCTCGGGGACCAGGACGATGCGCGTGATGCCGTCCGCGACTGCGTCAATCTGGTGCACGGAGGCGTGCTGCCACCGCGCCTGCTTGTCGGTCACGCCTTGGCCCCACCACGCACGGGTTCAGCTGCGCCGCGTCCCTCGGCCGCGAGAGCGCGCTCGAGGATGCGCCGCACCCACATGCCGCCTGCGTCGATGTTGAGGTTGTAGAACTCGTAGTCGGGGTTCGCGTCGATCGCCTCTTGCTGCGCCTTCAGCATCACCTCGTCCTCACCGAAGACCCCATGGACGCCATTGCGCAACTGGGTGGTGATGAGTTGGCTGTCGAGGCGGTAATTGCGCATGAACGCCCAGTAGTAGTGGCACGTGCGGTCGCGTTCGGGGCTGATGGTGTTCATCACGTAGCCGTTGACGCCTTGCGAGCGGTCGCCTTGCGGCGCGCCGGTGCCGGCCTTGGCCACACCCACGTCGATGCAGATCGTCGACGGGTAGTAGTAGTGAATGATTTGCCAGCGGTCGACCTTGCCCTCGAAGTCAGGGAACTTGTCGCGCATGTTCTTGCGCCAGAACGGCGGAGGATCGATGCCGAGCATCCAGCGGGTGACGGTGACGGACTTCTCGTCGTGCGTGACGCTGAACTCGGCCTCGGACAGCTCCTCCTGGCCGATCGAGGAGCTGTGGACGAACTCCTCGTGCGTGAGGTCCATGAGGTTGTCGAGCACCAGCTGGTAGTTGCACGGGGCGTAGATCGTCTCGCCATCGCCCGCCCACTCGTCTGACGTCATCTGGTGCATGTCCGGGATCTCATCCGGGTTCGCCAGCGTCGGCTCGCCGAGCCATACCCACACATAGCGGTAGCGGTCGACAACGGGAAAAGACGCGACGGTGGCCGAGGGGTTGAGAGTCTCCTGTGCGGGCATTCCCGTGCAGCGGCCCGCCGAGTTGTAGCGGAGGCCGTGATA
>CAZRHL010000178.1:0-2433 GCA_964600005.1 uncultured Demequinaceae bacterium | reverse complement strand
CCGCGAGCGCCGAGCAGGTGCTCGATCGCGAGCTGCTGGACACGCAAGAAGCCGAAGCCCTCGCCGTTGTAGTAGGCGTCGGGGTTGAAGTCCTCGTACGCAGACTTGTCGGCCTTGAGGTCCTCGATCGACTCGCCAGCAGAGAGCGTGGGCTGTGCGAGCTGGTCGTTCTTCGCAGCCTTGAGGGCTTCCTGCACCTCGGCGTCCGCACGGAAGGCCTTGGCGCGCTCCTTGAGGAGGAGGTACATGCGGATGTTGGCGCGAGCCGACTCCCACACACCGTCGATGTCCTCGGTGCGCGACGGCTTGTAGTCGAAGTGGCGGGGGCCGGTGTAGGCCTTGCCGCCGTCGGGGCCGCCGTTTTCAAGGAGGTCAACGAGCGAGAAGGCATTGATCAGGTCGCCGTGACCGAAGACGAGGTCCTGGTCGTACTTGATTCCGCGCTGACCGTTGAGGTCGATGTGGAACAGCTTGCCCTGGAAGAGCGCCTGGGCGATGCCGGCGGTGAAGTTGAGGCCTGCCATCTGCTCGTGACCGACCTCAGGGTTGAGGCCAACCAGCTCGGGGTGGTCGAGGGTCTCGATGAAGGCGAGCGCGTGACCCACGGTGGGCAGCAAGATGTCGCCACGGGGCTCGTTCGGCTTGGGCTCGATCGCGAACTTGATGTCGTAGCCGTTGTCGATCACGTACTGGCCGAAGATGTTGGCAGCTTCGCGGTAGCGCTCGAGGGCAACGCGAGTGTCCTTCGAGAAGTCGTACTCAGCGCCCTCGCGACCGCCCCACATGACAAAGGTCTTGGCGCCAAGCTCGGCGGCAAGGTCGATGTTGCGGAGGATCTTGCGAAGCGTGAAGCGACGGACGGCGCGGTCATTCGACGTCACACCGCCGTCCTTGAACACAGGGTGCGAGAACGTGTTGGTGGTGATCATCGGAATCACCATGCCGGTCTCATCGCACGCCTTCTTCAGGGCGTCGATCGCCTTGCGACGGTCAGCCTCGGACGAACCAAACGGGAAGAGGTCGTCGTCGTGGAAAGTCATGCCGTAAGCGCCGAGCTCCGACAGCTTGTGAATTGCCTCAACGGCGTCAAGCGGGCCACGCGTGGCCGAGCCGAAGGGGTCCTGAGCGTTCCAACCGATAGTCCACAGACCAAATGTGAACTTGTCGTCGCGCGTGGGGGTGGGGGCCATGGTGTGCACTCCGATCATCGTCGATCAATAGTTGTTAGTGGGAACATAATTCCCAAAAGTCACGGTGTCAACCCGTGACCTAGGACCAAGAGGTGAACCGGGTCACCTCGAAAACGTTATACATGCGTCAGCATAATCACGATCAGGTAACACCCGCATGCCAGGAGTTGGCAGTGGGGGTCGAACCGGTTATATGTTTGCGGGGTCAACTTAGTGTGACGCCACGATGCAGGAGCCTGACGAAGGAGTGAGGCAGGGTGTTTTGTCCAAGGTACGCGGTAAAGCTGCCGCTTACAGCCTCGGTCACACCCCTCTCCCCCCTCCGCCGGGCGAGTGCATCGTCATCTCCGTAATCGCGTAAGGCATCGGTGCCGGACCGCGCCCGGAGAAGCGCAACCGCAGAGTGCCAATCGGCACACAAGGAAGGGAAAACTGCGCAATGAAGAAAATGAACAAGCTCGCGCTCATCGCGGGCGTCGGCGCCATGGCGCTCACCCTGGCCGCTTGCTCCTCGGACAGCGACTCGGGTGAGACGACCAAGGCTTCGAGCGGCGGCGGTGGCGGCGACGCTACGGCCGAGTGCAACGTCGGCATCGCGATGCCGACTCGCTCGCTCGAGCGCTGGATCAACGACGGTGAGGGCCTCAAGGCCCGCCTGCAGGACGACGGCTGCACCGTCGACCTCCAGTACGCCGACAACAAGACCGACCAGCAGATCTCGCAGCTCCAGAACATGATCGCCAACGGCGCGAACATCCTGGTGATCGCGTCGATCGACGGCACCACCTTGGGCCCCGTGCTCGAGGAGGCCGGCGCTGCTGGCGCGACGGTCATCGCTTACGACCGCCTCATCAACGGCACGGAGAACGTGGACTACTACGCCACGTTCGACAACGAGTCCGTGGGTACCCTCCAGGGTCAGTACATCGAGGAGACCCTTGGCCTCGCCGACGGTGAAGGCCCCTACAACTTCGAGCCGTTCGCCGGTAGCCCCGACGACAACAACGCTCGATACTTCTTCAAGGGCGCCTGGGACGTGCTGAGCCAGTACGTCGACAGCGGTCAGCTGGTTGTTCAGTCGGGCAAGGCTCCCGCCACGCTCGACGACTGGCAGTCCATCGGCATCCTCGGCTGGGGCTCGGATGACGCCCAGGCCGAAATGGAGACCCGCATCTCGTCCTTCTACACGGACAAGAAGGTCGACGTCGTCCTGTCGCCGAACGACTCTCTCGCCGTTGGGATC
>CAZRHL010000177.1:0-2444 GCA_964600005.1 uncultured Demequinaceae bacterium | reverse complement strand
CATCTGCATCGGTCTTGCGGCGAACCCCAAGCTCCTCCTTGCCGATGAGCCCACCACGGCGCTCGACGTGACGGTGCAGAAGGTGATTCTTGATCACCTCGAGTCCCGCGTCCACGAACAGCAAGCCGCGCTGCTGCTCATCACGCACGATCTCGGCCTCGCAGCCGAGCGCGCGAGCAAGCTCATCGTGATGCACCGTGGTCGCATCGTGGAAGCGGGGCCGAGCCTTGAGGTGCTGCAGAACCCGAAGCACCCCTACACGCAGACGCTCATCGCGGCCGCTCCGTCGCTCGCGTCCAAGCGCATCAAGTCGTCGACAGTTCGTGACGATGCCCCGGTGGCGACGGACATTGAGTTCGACGTCGCTCGCCTTGCGGCGAAGCGTGAGGAAGAGGCGGCGGCACTGGCCGACGCTCCGGCGGCTATCGAGGTCACTGACCTCACCAAGATCTACTCGATCCGGCGCGGCAACTTCCGTTCTGAGCCGCTCACCGCAGTCGATCACATCAGCTTCAAGGTGAAGAAGGGCACGACGCTCGCCCTGGTGGGTGAGTCCGGCTCGGGCAAGACGACCGCTGCAAAGATGATCCTCGGCCTCGAGAAGCCGACGAGCGGCGAGATCAGCCTGATGGGCACCCACATGTCGGGGCTCAGCCGCAAGGGACTGTTCGAGCTGCGTTCGCGCATGCAGGTGGTGTTCCAGGACCCGTATGCCTCGCTTGACCCGCAGCGTTCAATTGCCGCGATCATCGCCGAGCCCCTTCGAGTGCATGGTGTGAGCAGCCGTGCCGAGCGTCTTGCGCGCGTCAACGAGCTGCTCGATCAGGTGTCATTGCCGCGCTCGATGGCTCACCGGTACCCGAACGAGCTCTCGGGCGGTCAGCGTCAGCGTGTTGCCGTCGCGCGTGCTCTTGCGCTCAAGCCGGATGTCGTTGTCCTCGATGAGGCGGTGTCCGCGCTTGATGTGCTTGTCCAGGCGCAGGTGCTCCAACTCCTCGCTGACCTCCAGGAAGAGCTCAACCTCACCTACCTGTTCATCACCCACGACCTCGCGGTTGTACGCGTGGTGGCAGATGAGGTGGCGGTGATGGAGGCCGGCAAGATCGTCGAGACCGGCACGACCGATGAGATCTTCGAGAATGCGAAGATGCCCTACACCCAGCGTCTGCTTGACGCGATCCCGGGTGCGGGCATCGATTGGGGCGCGTAAGCCTCAGCCCACAGCGTGTCAGACGTCCCCGTCACCCTCGTGGTGGCGGGGACGTTCTGCAAACGGCGCCATGTCGTGGGCGTCGGGGATATCCACCTCGGGAATCGGCGGGAAGCGGAACGGCTCACCCGCGAGCGGCGGCTGCACCGGCAGGGTCCGTTGACGCTCAAGCTCCTCGCGCGCATAGGCGGCACCAGGGTTGAAGACGTCGTCAAAGGTCATGCTGCCAACCTAGGCCATGGGGTCATCCCCGCGCCCGGCTAGACTGGTCGACCGTGGCTCTCACAATCGGCATCGTCGGCCTGACAAACGTCGGCAAGTCCACCCTCTTCAATGCACTGACCCGGGCGACCGTTCTTGCGGCGAACTACCCGTTCGCCACGATCGAACCCAACATCGGCGTCGTGCCGCTGCCTGACCCGCGTCTTGGCAAGCTCGCCGAGGTTTTCGGTTCCGAGCGTCAGCTGCCTGCCACGGTGTCCTTTGTCGACATCGCTGGCATTGTGCGCGGCGCGTCGGAGGGTGAAGGCCTGGGCAACGCGTTCCTTGCCAACATTCGCGAAGCCGACGCGATCTGCCAGGTCACCCGCGCATTTGCGGACCCGGACGTCATCCACGTGGACGGAAAGGTGGACGCCGCGAGTGACATCGAGACGATCAACACCGAGCTGATTCTCGCGGACCTGCAGACGGTCGAGAAGGTGATCCCGCGGCTCGAGAAGGAAGTGCGGGCCAAGAAGGCGGACCCGGCACAGTTGGCGGCGGTCCAGACCGCCAAGGAGATTCTTGAGGCCGGCACCCTCCTCAGTGCGGGTGCGGCGGCGGCGGGCCTCGACCTTGCTGATGTGCGAGAACTCAACCTCCTCACCGCCAAGCCGTTTCTCTACGTGTTCAATGCCGACGAGGACGTGCTGAACGACGTCGCTCGCAAAGCGGAGCTCGCCGCGCAGGTTGCGCCGGCGGAAGCGATCTTCCTTGACGCGAAGTTCGAGTCCGAGCTTGTCGATCTCACTGAAGACGAAGCGCGCGAGATGCTCGAGGCCAATGGTCAGGACGAATCCGGTCTTGATCAGTTGGCCCACGTGGGCTTCCAGACTCTCGGTCTCCAGACCTACCTCACGGCTGGCCCCAAGGAAGCGCGTGCGTGGACGATCCGCAAGGGTGCCACCGCCCCGGAGGCGGCTGGTGTCATCCACACCGACTTCCAGAAGGGTTTCATCAAGGCGGAGGTCGT
>CAZRHL010000176.1:0-2457 GCA_964600005.1 uncultured Demequinaceae bacterium | reverse complement strand
CGTTTTCGACATCTTCGACGATGTGATCTTGGCAACAGTGACGGTCCCGGGTCCCGGGTGGCGCGTCCTGAGACTTCGTTGGCCGACGCTCATGCTGGTGATGCCCCGCCCGGCCGCGGGTGGCGCTCATGGCGTTTGGTGTGCGACAGAGGTAGCGTGTGGGCCACACAGCATGGGGGATGCCGCATGCGTAGGTATTGACGGGGGCCTGTGGGGCTTCCAGCACTTTGGGGTGATTTCATGGCGGGCCGGACCTGGAGAAGGTCGCGCAGCCATCGCGGCTTTGTCGCAATGTGTGGCACGCTACTTGCTGGCCTTGCGGCCGCGACGGTCGGGCCCGTCGCACAGGCTGCCGACGGTGCCGTCACCGACGGCGTGCTCAGCGTGGGTCCGGTGTCGATGACCCTGACGAATGACGTCAACAGCAATGGACGGCCCGATATCGGCGACACCGTGACCATCTCTGCCGACGTCACTGCCGTAGGCGAGAACACCGTGCTCGAGTATCTGAGTTACATCGACTCAAGCGGCGGAAACCGACTGTGGGCAGGCGTCTCGGAGTTCATCCCGGCGGACACCACTGTGAGGGTAGATGTTCCCCGCGTCATCGCGTTCGAGGATCTCGAACCACTCGGAACCGGACCGGCCGTGACCGCCGTGCGTTTTAACCATCGCCGCGGGGTTGTGGAAACCGGCTTCCTGACGGCACCCGCACCACCCTTCATGTACGTTGCGGGTCCTGCTATTGCGACGACCACGACGTACACATTGACGGAGAACGGCGGCACTGCGGATGGCTTGCCCACCGAGGGTGACACGATCGCCTTCCAAACGAGGTTTGCTAACACGTCGGAGTACGCGCTCACCCTAGACAATCTGTCCGGCTACCAGGACCCGTTTGGTTCGCACGTCATCATGGTGAATTCTGCGCTCGTTCTCAACGGGAAGACTTACACGGTGACCCGGGATGACGTCATCGCTGGCTCGCTCACTCTTCCCACAGGAACGGGACGATGGCATTCGGGCTGGGAGAAGGACACCCCCGAATGGACGGTCACATTTCCTGTTGATCCGGTGACGATCACCACGGAACCGCTGACCGTGTCGTCCAGCGCCAGCGTCGTCACAGAACTCAACGACACGGATGGCAACCCGGTCGCCCTCTCCGACGTCGAGCCGGGCGACGTCATCGACTTCACCCTGGGGCTCACCAATCACAGCAACGTGACGCTCAGCGCGGTGGGGTTAAGCAAGGGACCCAAATGGGGCGCCGGGATACAGAGCATCGGCAACTCAATCGCCGATCTGAAACCCGGCGCGTCGCTTCCCACGGCAAACTTCAATGCAGATCGCCTCACCTCCAAGGGCACCGGATTATTCGCTCCGTACGTCATTACGGCCACCGACATCTCGCGCGGATACGTGGACCTCGACTGGTGGACAGCGGCGGCACCCACGCAGGCGCTGATGACCGCCAACAGCGACCTTTACAAGCAAACCTTGGCCAAGCGGGTGCTGCTGCGGGAGTACTCGCTCGCGCTAACCCCGACGTTCACCGCCGCCTTGAACGACTCGAACGGCGATGGGATCGGCAATGCGGGTGAGACGGTGAGCTTCCGTTGGAGCGTGACAAACGACTCGGATCAAGACCTCATCCTCACCACCATCTCCGCGCGCCCGGGCAGCGACCCCGTCGCGACATATCCCGGCGCGAGCAATTTGGTAGTAGCCGTGGGAGACACGGCGGCTGACGAGTGGGATTACACCCTCACGGTGACGGATGAGGTGCGCGCCAGCGTCAACGCCGGAGTCGCCATCGACTACACCGGCGCGGTCAGCCTCACCGCCGACACCATCGAGTTCTCCGCGCCGACCATCGCGACGGGCCCGTACGTCGCGCCGCCCGCGACGCTCGACACGTCGGCCAAGTACCTCGACGCCAATGGCGACGGCCACCCGTCAATCGGTGAGACCGTCACCGTCACCGTCTCAGTGGCGAACAACGGGACGTACGCCCTCGCGGGACTCGTCGTCGACGACGCGCCTGGCAACGATATCTCCGGCCTCCTGCCCTCGTTTCCCACGACATTAGCGGCGGGAGCCAGTGCAACGCAGACCTTCACTCACAGCCTCACCGCCACCGACTACCAACGTGGCTCGTTCACGTACTCCACCCAGATGACGGCCACGGGCTTGCCCACCACGACGTCGGCCACGTCCCTCAACCTCACCGGCATAACGTTTGCCGCGTACGCCAGCGACCTGGACGGCGTCCTTCCGGGCGGGATCACGGTGTGTGGGGCGGACGGCGTGCAGCGCACAACGGTGGTGCCGGGGGCGGCGATCACGGTCGCGCCCGGTGTGGGCTGCGCGGCGCCCGGTGTGGCGACCGACTACCACGTGGTGGCGTTCTCGACGCCCATCGTGCTCGGTGCCGATACCTTTGACGTGACTCTG
>CAZRHL010000175.1:0-2467 GCA_964600005.1 uncultured Demequinaceae bacterium | reverse complement strand
AGGACGGCTGGATCATGTCCGGCTCGTACGGGTCGAGGGTCACTGCGCCGGCGTCGATGGCGGCGCGGATGTCACGGTCCGAAAGCAGCATGTGAGAAACCTACCGCGTGTGCCTCTTGGTGACCCCGCCCAAACCTGAACTACCCCCGTTCGCCCTCCTGGCGTCGGCGTCGTTCCTGTTCCGCCAGCCACGTGAGGTACTCGGGGTCGTCGTCTGGCGCTGAAGGTGCGCGCCTCGGCTGCCCGCCGCCCGATCCGCCGCCCCGGTTCATCCACTTGGCAAGGATCCATGCGCCTGCTCCCACAAACGGGGCAAACAGCACGACGAGGATCCACAGCACCTTGGGCATGCGGAATGGCTCTTCCTCACGGGACTGTGCGATGTCGGCGATGACATACGCGGTGAGGCCCAAGTAGAGGATCATCGGGAGCAGGTAGCGCATGCGCTCACCCTAGGCGCGGCGCGTCTGTTGCGTCCATTGAGACCCCGCCTGCGCGCCTATGCCCCCCGTTTTCGAGGTCCGACGCGGTGGTTCAGGTCACAGGGGCGCGAATTGTTGCACATTCGAACCGGTTGAAACGGCCAAAGGGGCCGAAAGAGGGGCTTTGAGGCCTCGTGAGAGCGCGATCATGGGGTTAGGCTTAGGCCCGGCCGCATGGCCCCACCGCTCTTTTGGAAGGTCTCCGCATGCAGTTCGGTCACTTCGACGATGAAGCCCGTGAGTACGTCATTGAGACGCCTCACACTCCGTACCCGTGGATCAACTACCTGGGCTCGCAAGAGTTCTTCGGTCTGGTGTCGCACACGGGCGGCGGCTACTGCTTCTACCGTGATGCCAAGCTGCGTCGTCTGACGCGCTACCGCTACAACAACGTCCCCGTCGACAATGGCGGACGTTACTTCTCGATCAACGACGGCGGTGATGTGTGGAGCCCCGGCTACCGCCCGTACAAGAAGGACCTCGACTTCTTCGAGACCCGTCACGGCATGGGCTACACCCGCATCACGGGTGAGCGCGGCGGCTTGCGTGCCTCGGTGCTGCTCTTTGTCCCGGTGGGCGTCAACGCGGAAGTCCACCAGGTGACGGTGACCAACACCTCGGATGTTGCAAAGACCTTCAGCCTCTTCTCCTTCATTGAGTTCAACCTGTGGAACGCAGAGGACGACCAGACCAACTACCAGCGCAACCTCTCCATCGGTGAGGTTGAGGTGGAAGACGGCGCGATCTACCACAAGACGGAGTACCGCGAGCGTCGCAACCACTACGCGGTGTACGGCGTCAACGCCCCCATCGCGGGCTTCGACACGGACCGCGACACGTACCTCGGCTTCGGCAACGGCTTCGACGAGGCCGCTGTGCCGCACGCTGGCAAGGCCGGCAACTCGATCGCCTCGGGTTGGTACCCGATCGCGTCTCACCAGCTCGAGGTCACGCTCGCGCCGGGCGAGTCCAAGCAGTTCACCTTTGTGCTCGGCTACCTCGAGAACCCTGCAGACGACAAGTGGGAATCCCCTGGCGTCATCAAGAAGGACGGTGCGAAGGACCTGCTCGCCCGCTTCGCCGACAACGCCCAGACGGACGCCGAGTTCGCCAAGCTCAACGAGTACTGGGACAACCTGCTGGGGTCGTACACGATCGAATCGGGCGACGACAAGCTCAACCGCATGGTCAACACCTGGAACCAGTACCAGTGCATGGTGACGTACAACATGTCGCGTTCCGCGTCGTTCTTCGAGACCGGCATGGGCCGTGGCATGGGGTTCCGCGACTCGTCGCAGGACCTCCTCGGCTTTGTACACCTCGTGCCCGAGCGTGCTCGCGAGCGCATTCTCGACATCGCTGCCACGCAGTTCGAGGACGGCTCGGCGTACCACCAGTACCAGCCGCTCACCAAGCGCGGGAACCACACCTTGGGTTCCGGCTTCAACGATGACCCGCTGTGGCTCATCCTCGGCGTGGCCGCGTACGTCAAGGAGACCGGCGACTTCGCGATCCTCGATGAGATGGTGCCTTTCGACAATGACGAGTCGAAGGCGGCAACGCTCATGGAGCACCTGCGCCGCTCGTTCAACCACCCGCTCGACAAGGCTGGCCCGCATGGCCTGCCGCTCATCGGCCGCGCGGACTGGAACGACTGCCTCAACCTCAACTGCTTCTCCACCGAGCCGGGTGAGTCCTTCCAGACCACCGGCAACAAGACTGGTGGCGTCGCGGAGTCGATCTTCATCGCGGGCATGTTCTGCGCGATCGGCCCGGACTACGTGGCATTGGCCCGACGCCGTGGAGATGAGGCGGAGGCCCAGCGCGCCGAGAAGGCGATCGAGGACATGCGCGCCGCCGTCACCAACCACGGGTGGGATGGCGAATGGTTCCGCCGTGCGTACGACTACTACGGCAACCCGGTTGGCTCCAAGGAGAACGAGGACGGCCAGATCTGGATCGAGCCGCAGGGCTACTGCGTCATG
>CAZRHL010000174.1:0-2494 GCA_964600005.1 uncultured Demequinaceae bacterium | reverse complement strand
GCTCGATGATGTCGCTGAACGCCTCGAGTTCGGCCACCTGAACGGCCTGGAACAGGTCGGCGCGGCTCATCGCGAAGTGTTCGCACATTGCGGTGGAGACGGCGATGCCTTCCTTCGCCAATTGCGCAGTCATCACTTTCTTGGGGCTTTCGACAGGTGCGGGGGGAGGCGTTGTGCTCACGAGTGCCATCGCATGCCTTTCGACTGGGTCCGAATGTGCAGCGCCCGTCTGGGGGACATCGCGCTGGTGGGGACCGGACAGTCAGAGGCTAGAAAGGGCAGGTTTCGAGAAGCGGCACGCAAAGTGAAAGGTGCGCGACGGCGCTCTCACGGCGCGTCTCGTCACCGCGTGAGGTTGCGCGCGAAATGGCAAACTCACGAGTGAGTTCGTCGCTTTAGCAGGGACGACGCTGGCTCAAGGGCGCCATGTGCCCACGGCGTCGACGATCCGCTCCGTGATCGAGGGGTCATGCGCAAGCGAAACAAACCACGCCTCGTACGCACTGGGCGGCAGCGCAACCCCGCGCGATCGCACGTGATGGAAAAGCTGTGCGTAAGCGTCCGTGTCCTGTCTCGCGGCGTCGGCAAACGTGACGGGCGCGGTCTCGAGTCCAAGGAAGAACGAGAAGAGGGTGCCCGCTTGACCCACCGCGTGGGCGATTCCTGCGGTCTCAAAAGCGGTGGTCACACCGTCACGCACCTCATGCGCCGCCTCGGCCACACGCGCATATGCAGCGGCGTCCATGACGTCGAGCGTCGCGAGGCCTGCGGCAACCGCTACGGGGTTTCCGGACAACGTGCCCGCTTGGTAGACCGGTCCCAGCGGCGCGAGCTGTTCCATGAGATCCGTGCGGCCGCCAATCGCCGCGACGGGCAGTCCACCGCCGATGACCTTGCCAAAGGTGACGAGGTCTGGCACCCAAGGCTCGTCGCCTCGGTCGATCGCCTCATCGCGCTCGACACCCCAGTAGCCGCTGGGCCCCGCGCGAAAACCAGTGAGCACCTCGTCAAGAATGAACACCGCGCCTTCATTGCGCGTGAGCGAGGCGATGAGTGCGTTGAAGCCCATGGGCGGCCGCACGACCCCCATGTTTGCGGGAGCCGCCTCCGCGATGACGGCGGCGATGCTTCCGCCGTGCTCAGCGAAGGCTGCGGTGAGTGCCTGTGCATCTCCATACGGCAACACGAGCGTGTCGCGGGCCGTACCGGGAGTGACTCCCGCAGAGTCGGGCACGCCAGCGGTGGCGAGGCCCGAACCAGCCGCAACAAGGAACGGGTCAGCGTGACCGTGATAGCAGCCAGCGAACTTCACGACGAGGTCCCGGCCCGTTGCCGCGCGCGCAAGGCGCAAGGCGGTCATCGTTGCCTCGGTACCCGTTGAGACGAGGCGCAAGCGCTCAGCCGGTGCGTAACGCGAGCGGATCTCCTCAGCGAGTCGCACCTCGCCATCGGTGGTCGCGCCAAAGCTGAGACCCTTGGCCGCGGCCTTCCGCACCGCCTTCACCACGTGCGGGTGCGCGTGACCCGCGATCCCTGCCCCCCAGGACCCGACGAGGTCGATGAAGCGTTGGCCAGCGGCATCGGTGAGGTACGGGCCATTGCCCGAGGCGATCGGGACTGGGTGACCGCCCACGCCGTTCCACGCCCGCACGGGGCTGTTGACGCCACCGGGCAAGACGGCCGCAGCACGCACAGTCCACCCGGCGCGGCCCTTCTCGGTGCGCATCACCACTGCCGTCAGCAGTGCGTTGAAGCGGCGGTGCGCGGAGCTCATCAGGCCTCCTTCAGCCAGTGGGCGATGTCGAGCGCGGCGTAGGTGAGGACCACGTCGGCACCGGCACGAACGATGGACGTGACGGCCTCGAGGTGTGCTGCCTTGCGGTCAATCCAGCCCTGTCCAGCGGCGGCTTCGATCTGGGCGTACTCCCCCGACACGTGATACGCCGCCACGGGCACGTCCGACGCTGCCGCCACGCTGGAGAGCACGTCGAGGTAAGGAAGGGCGGGCTTCACCATGACGAAGTCGGCGCCTTCTGCTTCATCAAGAGCAGCCTCCCGCAGGCCCTCACGCGCATTGGCGGGGTCCATCTGATAGGTGCGGCGATCACCCTCCAACTGACTCTCGACGGCGTCGCGGAAGGGTCCGTAGAAAGCGGAGGCATACTTCGCTGCATATGCGAGGACACACACCTGGGTGAGGCCCTCGGCATCGAGCGCGGCGCGAACGGCAGCCACTTGGCCAT
This sequence comes from uncultured Demequinaceae bacterium, assembly GCA_964600005.1. Classification (GTDB taxonomy): domain Bacteria; phylum Actinomycetota; class Actinomycetes; order Actinomycetales; family Demequinaceae; genus Demequina. The sequence goes on along the minus strand of CAZRHL010000174.1, from coordinate 251 downwards.
CCATCATGCCGCTGAGCCCGAGCACCTGAGCGCCTGCCCGAGCCTGCGCGAGGGCCATGCGTGCGTACGCCTCCAAGGTGGCGTCATTGTCGATCGCGCCATTGGCGTCGAGCACCCCGCAGTGACCGTGAGATGTGAACTCATCGAGGCACAGATCTGCCATGACGACGATGCGCTCCCCCGCCGCGGCGGCCGCCTCCGCGAGCGCGAGGTTCAAGATGCCGTCCGGAGCGTACGCGGCGCTGCCCGTC
>CAZRHL010000173.1:0-2585 GCA_964600005.1 uncultured Demequinaceae bacterium | reverse complement strand
CGTGATCAAGGTCGAGCGCCCCGACGCGCTGCTGCCGACGCTGGGCGGCCAGACCGCACTCAACGCGGCGATCGCTGCGGCGGAAGCGGGCATCCTCGAGCGCTACGACGTCGAGCTCATCGGTGCGAACCTCGACGCGATCAACCTTGGCGAGAACCGCGAACTGTTCAAAGGTGTCGTCGAGCGTTGTGGTGCCGACAGCGCCCGCTCGTACATCTGCCACACGATGGACGAATGCATCGCCGCGGCAGAGGATCTCAAGTATCCCGTTGTCGTCCGCCCGTCTTTCACGATGGGTGGCCTTGGCTCGGGCTTTGCCTACAACGAGGACGATTTGCGCCGCATCGCCGGTGCTGGCCTGCACTACTCACCGACCACCGAGGTGCTTCTTGAAGAGTCGATCCTTGGATGGAAGGAGTATGAACTCGAACTGATGCGCGACAAGCACGACAACGTCGTGGTTGTGTGTTCAATCGAGAACGTGGACCCGGTGGGTGTGCACACAGGTGACTCGGTGACGGTGGCGCCCGCGCTCACGCTGACCGACCGCGAGTACCAGAAGCTGCGCGACATCGGCATTGCCGTTATTCGCGAGGTGGGCGTCGATACGGGTGGCTGCAACATTCAGTTCGCCATCGAGCCGAACACGGGTCGCGTCATTGTCATTGAGATGAACCCCCGCGTGTCGAGGTCGTCGGCCCTGGCTTCGAAGGCAACTGGCTTCCCTATTGCGAAGATCGCGGCTCGTCTCGCGATTGGCTACACGCTTGATGAGATCCCGAATGACATCACGGGTTCGACGCCCGCAAGCTTTGAGCCAACCCTCGACTACGTCGTCGTCAAGGTTCCGCGCTTTGCCTTTGAGAAGTTCCCCGCTGCCGACCCGGTCCTCACGACCACCATGAAATCCGTGGGTGAGGCGATGGCGCTTGGCCGCAATTTCACGGAGGCGCTCGGCAAGGCGATGCGGTCGATCGACAAGAAGGGCATGCTCTTCCACTGGGCTGGCGAGCCCGCTTCGGGCGAGGAGCTCGACGCTCTCATCGAGCGCACCCGGATCCCCACCGAGGAACGCCTCATCCAAGTCCAGCAGGCGTTGCGTGCCGCGATCGTTGATCCCAGCGTCGTTGAACGCGTTTACGACGCGACCGGTATCGATCCCTGGTTCCTCGACCAGATCCTGCTCATCAACGAGATTGCTCTTGAGGTCTCGGGCGCCCCGGAACTCGATGAGGTCATTCTGCGGCGCGCGAAGCAACATGGCTTCTCAGACGTCCAGATTGCCGCGTTGCGCCACATCGATGAGTCCGAGGTCGCCGCAACGCGTGTGGCCAACGGTGTTGTGCCGATCTTCAAGACAGTGGACACGTGTGCAGCCGAGTTCGAGGCCCGCACGCCGTACCACTACAGCAGCTACGACGTTGAGAACGAGGTTCAGCCTCGTGACCGGGAGGCAGTGATCATCCTCGGTTCTGGCCCGAACCGTATTGGCCAGGGCATCGAGTTTGACTATTCGTGCGTGCATGCGGCGCTCACGCTCAAGGATCGTTACGAGACGATCATGATCAACTGCAACCCGGAAACGGTTTCGACTGACTACGACACCTCGGACCGTCTCTACTTTGAGCCGCTTACCTTCGAGGACGTCATGGCGGTTTATGAAGCCGAGAAGAAGGTGGGCCCCGTCAAGGGCATGCTGGTCCAGCTTGGTGGCCAGACTCCGCTGAGTTTGGCGCAGCGCCTTGCCGACGCTGGGGTGCCGATCCTCGGCACGAGCCCCGAGGCGATCGACAATGCTGAGGATCGCCGCGCTTTCGGTGCTGTTCTGGAGGCAGCCGGCTTGCCCGCGCCGCAATACGGCACGGCTCACGGCATCGACGAGGCGATCGAGATCGCCGAGCGCATCGGCTATCCCGTACTGGTCCGGCCGTCATACGTGCTCGGCGGGCGTGGCATGGAGATCGTCTACAGCAAGGCGCACCTTGAGGACTATGGCACTCGTATGGGCGATGTGGGTGACCATGCGACGAGCGCGCCGTTGCTCATCGACAAGTTCCTCGATGACGCGATCGAGATCGACGTCGACGCGCTGTATGACGGCAATGATCTGTTCCTCGGCGGCGTGATGGAGCACATCGAAGAAGCCGGTATTCACTCAGGCGACTCGGCCTGCGTTCTTCCGCCTGTCACGCTGTCAGAAGCGGACCTCGCGCGGATCCGCACGTCAACGGAGCAGCTTGCTCGCGGCATCGGTGTGCGGGGTCTCATGAACGTGCAGTACGCACTCGCCTCCGACGTTCTCTATGTTCTCGAGGCGAACCCGCGCGCATCGCGCACCGTGCCCTTCGTTGCCAAGGCAACGGGAGTGCCGCTCGCACGCGCCGCCTCCCGCGTCATGCTGGGCGCGTCGATTGCGGAGCTCAAGGCGGAGGGACTGCTTCCCGAGATCGATGCCGCACACTTTGACGAGGGCCAGCGCATCGCCGTCAAGGAAGCAGTGTTGCCGTTCAAGCGCTTCCGCACCGCAGCGGGCAAGGCAGTCGACTCGGTGCTCGGCCCTGAGATGCGCTCGACCGGCGAAGTGA
>CAZRHL010000172.1:0-2596 GCA_964600005.1 uncultured Demequinaceae bacterium | reverse complement strand
TCTACGATCCGCGGCCGTTATACGGCGACGTTCAAGCATACAGGACGTCGCGGCACCACGTGACGTCGTCTCCGAGCGCCTCGATGAGTGCCTCGATCCCGCCAAAGTCGAGCATCGGCCGACGCCAGCGCACCAGGTCAAGCGCCACAGTTGCGTCGTACAGGTCGAGGCTTTGGTGATCGATGACGTGGGCTTCAACGCGAAGGTCGCTTCCGCCGACGGTGTAGTTGATGCCGAGGCTGACAGCGGCGGGCAGACGCGTGCCGATCCAGCGCGCTGCCCGATCATTGCCCTGAGTGTCGACCACTTCAAGCCACGCCGCATAGACCCCGTGGCGCGGAATGAAGCCTGCTGACACGTCGAGGTTCGCCGTCGGGAAGCCGATCTCGCGTCCAAGCTTGTCGCCGTGGACGACGGTGCCTCGGAGGCGGTGATATCGCCCGAGAATCTCCGTCGCGCCCTCGAGGTCTCCCGCATCGAGAAGTTCGCGCACCCACGTTGAGGACCAGCGCCGTGCCCCCTCGGAGCCGGCTGCCGCGTCGCTCACGATCTCGACGTCGAGGCCGAGCCGTTCCCCCAGGTCCTTGAGAGTCTCGACATCACCAGCGTTGCCACGCCCAAAACGGGTGTCCCGGCCCACGACCACCGCGCAGGCGTTGAGGCCATCGCGAATGTAGTCGCGCACAAACTCTTCGGCAGTCGACTGCGCGAACTCGATCGTGTACTCCTGGACGATGATCCCATCGAGGCCCGTTGCGGCCATGCGAGAGACACGGTCGTCGATGCCGGTGATGAGTTCGGGCTGGTGCTCGGGATCGTGAACAGCTTTGGGGTGCGGGAAGAAGGTCACCGCGATGGCCTTGGCCCCACGCGAGCGCGCCTCGGCGACAACGGCGGACAGCACCGCCTGGTGCCCACGGTGCACGCCATCGAAGTTTCCGACGGTGACAACGGCGGGCCCGAGGTCGCGCGGCACGTCCGCCAATGAGCGCCACACCTGAGTCACCTGGTCATTGTGCCCCACCATTGCGCCGCTTCCTCACGCTGAGGCAGTCGACGGCTTGAAGACGATGACGGGGCGCACATCTGCGCGGGCTGCCCGCACCACCGCGATCGCCGCGCCGAATGGGTCGACGGCGACAGCGTCCGCGGTGTGATCGTCACGCGAGGCGGGGCGCCCCAGTTCGCCACCGCGGCCGGGCAGCACTTTGCCGAATCCAAGGGTGCGTGCCTCAGCCTCGGTGATCTCGAGCGTCGGCAGCACCGCCTTGGCGGCTGCGTCCAAAGGCGTGAGGTCGATGCCAGCGCCCTCCTCGACCTGGGCAGCGAGCGCCGCCATGTCGTGCGCGGCATCGACTGACAGGGCGCCCACCCGGGTGCGCCGCAGCGCGGTGAGGTGGCCCCCGACGTCGAGCGCCTCGCCAAGGTCACGAGCAAGTGCCCGCACGTATGTTCCTGACGACACATCGACGGTGACGTCGACATCGACCACGGTCCCTGTCCGACGAACCTCATGCACATCGAATCGAGCGACGGTGACGGGCCGGGCCTGGAGGACGACGTCCTCCCCCGCCCGCACCCGTGCGTATGCCCGTCGGCCGTCGACCTTGATCGCGCTGACAGCCGTTGGGCGTTGCAGGATGTCGCCGACCAGCTCCACCACGGCGGCGCGGATTGCCGCGTCGGTGAGGCCGGAGGCGTCGGCCGACGCCGTCACCTCACCTTCAGCGTCATCCGTCACGGTCGATTCGCCAAGGCGAATCGTTGCGTCGTAGGACTTGTCATGACCGGTCACGTAGGTGAGCAGTCGCGTCGCCTTGCCTGCCGCGAGGACGAGCAAGCCCGTCGCCATCGGGTCAAGGGTTCCGGAGTGGCCCACTTTGCGGGTGCCGAGGAGTCTGCGACAGCGCGCGACAACGTCGTGTGACGTCCAGCCTTGCGGTTTGTCGACCAGGAGCAAGCCGTCGACGCTGGTATCGGCGTCACGCGCCATGTGGTCAGTCCTCTTCGCCCTCTGTGGGGTCGTGCCGATACGGGTCCGCATCGCCAGCGTATTGGGCACCTTCGCGGAGACGACGCACTTCCTCGTCGCGCTGATGCGCCTCGTGCAGCGCCTTGTCGAGAGAGGCAGCCGTCTCGGGCACCGCATCGAGGTGGAACTCGATGGACGGCGTGAGTCGGATGCCGAGCTCCGCGCCCACGAGGGAGCGAATGCGTCCCTTCGCGGAGGACAGCGCCGCCGCCGTGTTGACACGGTCCTCTTCCGAGCCGAGCACCGTGTAGAACACCGAGGCCTGCTGCAGGTCGCCGGTGACGCGCACATCGGTCACCGTGACAAAGCCGAGACGAGGGTCTTTGATCTCTGTCTCCAGGGCGCGGGCGACGATCTTCTTGATCGTGCCAGCGACCCGGAGTGCGCGAGGGCTGTCAGCCATCAGGTCCTCGGAATCTCGACCATCTCGAAGGTCTCGATGATGTCGCCGACCTGAATGTCATTGAACTTGCCAAGACCGATACCGCACTCGAAGCCATCCTTCACTTCGGTGACGTCGTCCTTGAAGCGACGCAAGGTGTCGATCACCGGCTCGCCGATCAC
>CAZRHL010000171.1:0-2642 GCA_964600005.1 uncultured Demequinaceae bacterium | reverse complement strand
GCGATCCCCGTGGGCGCGAAGGGCGTCGCGGGACAGGATCTTGACGAGAGCCGTGCGCGCCTGGACGTCTACTTCGACTTCATGTGCCCCTACTGCCGCCTCTTTGAGGAGTCGCAGGGAGCCACACTCGAGCAGCTTCAGGCCGAGGGCGTTGTGGATGTCTACTACCACCCGGTCAACTTCCTTGACCGCTTGTCCCGTGGTTCGCAGTACTCGACGCGAGCCGGCTCCGCTGCCGCGCTTGTCGCGGAGGAGCAGCCCGAGGCGTTCATTCCGTTCATGCGCTTGATGTTTGCGAACCAGCCCGCAGAGAACACCTCGGGACTGAGCGACGATCAGATCGTCGAGATCGCGAAGGCGGCAGGGGTGTCGGACGAGATCGCTGATCGCATCCCTGACTACGAGTACGCGACATGGATGCGCCAGGCGACCGAGCGCGCGAGCAAGGACGGCGTCGGCTTTACTCCGCAGCTTGCGATCAACGGCGTGCTCCAGGACCCGCAGTCGGATCCGGACGCAGTGAGCTGGACCGTTGAGGGCGCGTTGCGTGACGCATTGATCGCTGCTCAAAAGGACAACGCTGGGGCTCAGTAGCCCGGATGTTTCGTCATGTCACAGCCTCGCGTGATCCACATCACCCGGGGCTGTGACATGACACACACGAGGTAATCTCGTGGGGCCGAAAGGCTCACGCTGGCATGGCGCAATTGGTAGCGCACCCGACTTGTAATCGGGCGGTTGCGGGTTCGAGTCCCGCTGCCAGCTCCAGACACGCCCATGTGAAAAAGGTCACACCCTCTAGCCACGGCGTCATATTTGATGTGCCATTCAGTCTCAAGGGGCGGACGTTTGGTGTCGATCACATGATCGGCGCTGAAGCCATCATCGCGTCGCCGGGACTGTCCAGAAGGGGGATGGTCGCCGCGGCGCTTGTCGAAAGGGAAGCCATCTCATGGCTAAGAAGAAGAATTCGCGCAAGGCTCTCGCTGTCGCGCTCGGCATCATGGGCGTCGCCGGGCTTTCAGTGGCCTCTGCATCGCAATTGACCATCAACACCAATGACGACAACGTCGCCGTTGGCAGCGTCAACATCGCCGCGGCATGTGACGACGAGGTGACGGTTGACTTCAACTTTGACCTCGCAACGGGCCAGTACACCACTGTCAGCATCACCGACATTGAGGCCGGCTGTGCGGGCAAGTCGCTGACGTGGACGCTCAACACCTCTGAGGCCACCGACCCCACCGGCACGGTTGCGTCGCTGTCGGCCACCTCGGTGACGGCCAGCATCGCAGCTGTCCCGCTGACGGCGGACCTCAACTCGATCGACATCGCGATCTACTAAGCCAGCGGGGCTTGCCCTCTAGAGCTGATCGGATGCCGTGAAGCTTCGACAACTGACAGATACCGGCGAGTGGACCACTCGCCGGTATCTGTCGTTGCTAGGCACGGTCCTGATCTGGATCATCGTCGCAATCGACGCCTGGTACCTGTGGCCGTCCCAACTCGGTGGACACACGTCGATGGTGATCGTCTCCGGTGAGTCGATGGAACCGACGTATTTCGACGGCGACTTGGTGATCGCCCGCAAGATGGAGCCAAGCATCGGCGACGTCATCATCTACGCGCCCGAAGGCCTGGGCGGTTCTCAGATTGTCCACCGCATCATTGGCGGTAACGCCGAGGACGGCTGGGAGCTTCAGGGCGACAACAATGACTTTGTTGACCCGTTCACCCCGAAGGGGGACGAGGTCAAGGGTGTGGTGCTCGTCCACTACTCGAATTTTGGGCGCGTCACGGTGCTGCTTCTCAATCCCATGGTGTGGGCGTTCGTCTTGCTCGCTGCCATCGTTCTCTTGTTGTGGTGGTCCGACGACTGTGACGACGATGACGAAGATGACGCTGACGATCGCGCCGACGGTGATGCCGGGGGAGACAGCTCGACCGACGCCGTACTTGACCCTGGCACTGTTCAAGACGTGGGGACGGACCAAGAAGGCGAGCCCGCTCCAGAACCGAGCGGAGCGAAGCCCGTTCCCGTCGCACCGATGACGATGTGGAAGCGATCGACCCGCCGCGCCTCGGCAGTGTTCGCCGCGACTCTCGTGGCCGCCGGAGTCATGGCCGGGCCAGCGTCGGCGTCCCAATTGGCGATCAATGCGCCGGGGGCCCCATTCGCTGACTCTCAATCAAAGTGCGGCGCGCTCAGCCTCGCCGCCACGGTGTCGGGCACCGCAACCGCCGGCAACTACACCGGAGTGAGCGTGAGCGGCGTTTCGACCGCGTGCCAAGGACTTCCAGCCACCGTCACGCTCGTCAACTCGAGCGGATCTGTCATCGCCACCGGCTCGGTGGCGTCGACCGCCCCAACCACGACGTTCACGACGCCGAGCTACTCGGGTGCGGCCGTGTCGAAGATCGTCGTGAAGATCGACGGCTGGGTGTTTGTTCCGACCTGGACCCCGCCCACACCACCTCCCGTTGCCGCAACGTGCGTCCCGACGAACAGCAGTGGTGTGCCTGTGACGGGCACCTGCACGGTCACGAACGTGACCATCACAGAGTCGTGGGGCGAGCCCGGCTCACGCGGCGCAAACGCGACCTTTGCAGTCAATAGTTCTTCCGGCTACTTCCGAGTCACG
>CAZRHL010000170.1:0-2707 GCA_964600005.1 uncultured Demequinaceae bacterium | reverse complement strand
GTGTGCGCGCCTGGTGGGGTGCTCGCCGGAATCGTCACCGTGACGGAGAAGGTGCCGCTAGCGTCGGCCGTCACCGTTGCAAGCTGGACGGGCGTCGACAGAAGCCATATCTCCAGAGCCTCGCCGGATTGGTAGCCAGCCCCATTGAGGGTGATGGTGTCGCCGGGGCCAGACCCTGGCGGCGCGTCGAGGGATTCGGGAGTGTCAACCCAGCGCGCATACAGCGTCATGTGATCGTCGATGGAGCTGAGGTTCACGCGGTTGCCGCCCGCGGGAGAGTCGTACCAACCCGCAAAGTCGAAGGTGGGCCGGTCCGGCAGTGAGGGCGGCGACAGTGGATCGCCTGCCGGCATCTCAATCGAGGCGGGTGCGGTGCCGATTCCACCTGTATCAAAGGAAACGCGCACGAGCGCGACAAGGGTCGAGACGGGCCAGTCCCCGGGGTCAAAGCCCGCTGCGCCCTTGTAGTAGTAGACGGTGGTGCCGTTCACGTGTGCCCAGTCCGCATCCAACGTGGGCTCATCTCCGTCAAAGAAGGCCCAGGTGAGCGGGACGCCACCAAGCGCATCCGTACCGATGTACGTGATTGAGAACGGCACCCGGAACGTGGTGAGGTCGAGGCCCGCGAAAGCCCCCGCCTCGATGGTCCTCACTGTGTCCGGCAACGTCACGGAACTGCGCACGCTGCCCAGCGCAGAATACGAACACGCATGGACCTCAACGTGCGTCACCGGCATCTCGACAGCCTTGATCGTCACTCGCTCGGGGACCACGATGTCATCGGCTACAGCTGGCAGGCACCTGACCAGCGAAGCCTCGTACGGACTCGTGGTGAGGACCCGAAACTCCATCCCGTTGATCACCACGGTGTCGCCCACGTTTGGAGGGGGCCCAGCCACGACGGTGAGGCTCCGCGACACTGATGCCGATTGCGCACCGCGTGCCTCAAGTGTGTCCGGCCCTGGGCTTACGGAATACGGAACTGTGACGGTAGTGGCAAAGGTGCCGTCAGCGTCGGCCGTCAGCGTGGCCAGCAACACGGGCGCGGCGAGCAGCCACAATTCCACATCTTCGTTCGCTTGGAAGCCCGCTCCGCTCACACTGATTGCGTCGCCCTGCTCGGCAGTGGCGGGTGCGGTGAGGGACTCGGGGGTATCAACCCAGCGGGCGTACAAAGTGATGTGATTCGCTACCGTGGCCGTGGCAAAGCTCCACGCCGTGCCGCCAGTGGGCGCATCAAACCACCCGACAAAGTCGAAGGTGGGCCGGGCGCCGAGCGTGGGTGCGGTGGTTGTCGAGCCGGTCGGTACATCAACGGGTGCGGGTGGCGTGACGTGGCCACCCGTATCAAACGTCACCTTCACCATCTGGGTGATGGTCGAGTCGGGAAACACAAAGAGATCGGCAAACTCGAAGCCCGCGGCGCCCGCGTAGTAGAAGACCCGCACAATGTCGAGCGCCGAAGTAGCTCCCGGCCAATCTGGAAGGTCCCCCTCGAAGAACACCGACTGCAAGAAGTCCGTGCCAAACGCATCATTCGCGATCGTCGTCACTGATGCGGGAATGCGCACGTCGTACATTGCGTCGACCTGGAGCGCTCGCGGCCCGATCTCAATGACCCCATCGGGAATCTTCAGGCCCTGGAAGTTATTGCCCTCGAATGACTCTTCTCCGAGAACGACTCCGGTACCGGAGACTGAGAACGATGTCATCCAGTTCGCGGCAAAGGCGCGGTACGGAACCTCTGTCACGCCGGCTGGCAGATGCACTTCTTGGAGGTGGTTGTTGGCGAATGAGCTTGAGCCGATCGATTCCAAGCCGTCGCCAAGCGATACCGAAGCGAGTTCCAGATTCTGAAACGCGCCCGCGCCGACGCTCCGGACGGTATCCGGGATGGTGACGGACGTGCGCGACGCACCAATCGTGGTGGCGCTGCAGGCCTCGTCCGCAATGGCGACCACGTCCATCTCGACCCCCGCCAATGCCACGCGATCAGGGATGACGATGTTTGCGGGCACGGTGGCGAGGCACTGTGTGAGCGTGGCGCCTGCGGACGGGTTGTCCGGATCACCATGAAACGAAAAGTCGCCGACGTTGACCGAGGTGGGAGCGGCCACGGTGGGCACCGGTGTCGCCAGCACGAGCACCACGGCCACGGCGCTCGCGGCGACAGCGGCGGTGGCACGTGAGGAGCGGGGCATGGGGCCTCGTAATCGGCAGGGTCCAGGGACTTTGTGGAACCTTAGCGGTGGCTGGCGCGGTGGGCAACAATGAAGCCATGAACGGCTACCAGATCACCCAGATCGGCTCTCTCGATTCCTGGCACGACCACATAGGCGGCTTCCGCCCCGAATCCACCTGGGCTGGCCGACGCGTTGTCGATCACGAGCTGACGATGCAATACATCGGCATGACAGCCAACGCCCTGCTGCCTGGCGACCAGGCTGGCTACTGGCACACCCACTCGCGTGTTGACGAGCTCTATGTGTTCCTTGAGGGTCGCGGGCAGATGGGGCTCGATGACGAGGTGGTCGACGTCGGTCCCGGCACGGTGGTGCGGGTAGGCCAGGACGTGTGGCGCACGTGGCGCGCCCACCCTGACTCGCCCGGACAGCTTCGCTGGCTCTGCATCCGCTCCGGCGGCTACGAGCTGCCGCACCTTCCCGACGACGGTCAGCGCGATCCCGACCGTCCGATGCCGTGGTGA
>CAZRHL010000169.1:0-2874 GCA_964600005.1 uncultured Demequinaceae bacterium | reverse complement strand
AGCCGCTCCAGCGTCTCTAGGTCTTCCTTGCTGATGAGCACTGCCGCCACCTTCCCGTTGCGCGTGAGAGCCACGCGCTCGCCACCGTAGGCGACACGACCGACAACGTCCGAGAGTTCTGCACGAAACTCTCGACTGCTGATGCGGCGACGGACGGTCTTCATGAGTACGTAGCGTACTTTGTGTACACAACTCTCGCAATGCCGCTCTGCCGACGCTGACACTCACGTTGGTCGGCCCCGCCTCACCTGATGAGGTTCAACCCGGCCGCCGCACGTCGTTGCGGGCGTCACGCCAGTCGCGGCGATGATCCGCGCCGAGGGCACGGAAGGCCCGCTTGTGGCCGCCCGCGCTCTTCCTGGCGACAAGCGGACCACGTCGATCTTCGCTGCGTCGCTGACGCTGTCGGTGGGGTCGTTGATGGCACCGGCTTTGGTGGCGGGACTGTTGGTCGCCGCGGTCGTCACACCATCCGAACATGACCGGCGCCTGCGGGCGGCGGGCGAGGACGAACTGTGCAACAGGGTTACGCCGAGGACTCTGCGCGCTATGGGTTCTAGGCGAAAGGGGGATAGCACCATGGACGGTGCCATTCACTGGCCGATTGGGTTGTCCTCCGACGCCCGCCTGTTTTCAAGTTTGACTCTGCCCGAGGCGCAGTGTCGCGTGCGGGTGCTCCTACCCCCACTTGCAGCCGAAGCTGGTTTGCGCTGGAGTGAAATCGCCGAGCAAGCGGGCGTCGCGCTCGACGGCCATATTCCACTCCGCGATCTGCTCAAGGCGCGCGGGCGCGAGTTCGACGCGTGGCATCCCAATGGCCAGGTGTCCTCTGAGACGGTGGACCGTATCCTGCGCGCGGTCCTTGAAGCGACCGCTAGTTCGGCTGCCAAGTTGATCTTCTGGGGGGTGTACGACGAAGGATCGCAGTGGGCGTGATTGGGAGCCACTGGCCTTCCGATTCTCAGCAAGGGGTCGCGCTGGAACGACGGAGCCCATCTGGTTTCCGGAGTGGTCGACGTTCGCGTCCTTCGCGACTTCGTGATCGAAAGGCGCGCACGGCTCCCCGTGGCTGTACTTCCAATGGCGCGCGACCTCCTCATCGCCACCACGGGGTACGGTGACTCGCTCTACGTGAGTGGCAGCACTGACTTGTGCGCTGCTCTTGGGACGGAGGGTCTTGAGTGCATCGAGGTCGCGCATGACGGATTGCTCCCCATGTAACTGGCGCAGCGCTGACATCGATTGCTGCGGCAGCCCTTTCGCCTTCTTTGGACCGGGCCTCTCCGCCCGCCGTCCCCAAAATGCGCCATCAGTTCTATTGCGAACTGGGGCGCCGTCTCGTCGAGCGTCGCGACGAGTTCGAACACGTCGGTGGGAGGTTCCGCGTTCTGAGCCATCATCTCGTGCAACGTGTGGACGACAGCCAGCTGGCTGAGTTCCAACACGTCAAGGAGGAACTCGAAAAGGGATAGGCCGGCTTCGGCTCATCGTGTCCATGCCTGATCGACGTTCTCAGGATTGTTGCGCCCGGGATTCGTGGAGCCGCATCGGGGGAATTGCTCCCCCACCTGGGATGTTGTGGCAGTGAGCAATGAGTTCAACGCCGAACGCCAAGGAGTCACCATGGACGCCGCATTAGCGAAGCTTCGCCCCTTCAACCTCGTAGCGGGGCTCTTGCACCTGGCATCCTTCGTCGCAATCCTCATCCTCGCCAACGACGCCTCGCTGCCGGTGCGCGCGACCTACCTCAATGGCCCGCCCGGATCAGATGAGTTCGGGGAACCCACCACGTTGTTCTCCATCAACATCGCATACGCGGTGGCGGGCTTCCTCCTCATCTCCGCCTTCTTCCACTTCCTTATCATCACGCCGGCGGCGTTTGGTCGGTACACGGCTGGCCTCCGCGAGAACCGCAACACGTTCCGTTGGGTCGAATACTCGATGTCGTCGTCGGTGATGATTGTGCTGATCCTTCAGCTCAACGGCATCGCTGATTACGCCGCTCTCGTTGGCCTCTTTTTTGTCAACGCCGCAATGATCCTGTTCGGCTGGCTCCAGGAACGCTATGCGAAGCCGGGTGACGGTGATCTGCTGCCCTTCATCTTTGGCTCAATCGTCGGCAGCGTCCCGTGGATTGTCATCGCAATCCACCTCATCGGCCCTGGTAACGAAAGCGACGTCACAGTCCCCGGCTTTGTGTGGGGCATCATCGTCTCGCTCTTCGTGTTCTTCAACTGCTTTGCCGTGGTGCAGTGGCTGCAGTACCGCGCGAAGGGCAAGTGGTCGAACTACCTGCGCGGTGAGCGCGCCTACATCGTGCTGAGCCTCGTCGCGAAGACCGCGCTCGCGTGGCAGGTGTACTCAGGCGCCCTGGCCTCGTCGTAAGCGTCTACTCGGCGGGGGTCCACTCATCCCCGGGTGCCACGTACACGTCGTACTGCGCACCCTCGTCCCGCGTCGGCCGCTCATAACCCTCATGCGCGAACTCCGTGATGAGCATCGTGAGCGTCTCGACTCCTTCACCACCGCGGCCGTGCAGTCTTCGAATGCACTCCTCGGGCGAGGCGTCCAGCCAGTGAAGTTCGGTGCGTGCGCCCGACGGCTCGGCGTAACCGCGGATCCGATCGCGCTCATCGCGGGTCCATGACCCAAACTCAGCAACGACCGACGCCCCGGATGCGAGGAGCGGCGCGATTCGAGCCTCGACCTCCGGCTGGATCGCAAAGCGGGCGTCATAATCGACGATACTGATCCCCCGCTCGCGCATCGCGTTGTCCATGTCGACGTGAACGGCGCCTGTCGCGTCAATGATGGCTTGGGCACGGCGAGACTTCCCGGCGCCCGGCAAACCCGTGAGCACATACAGCGTCGTCA
>CAZRHL010000168.1:0-2880 GCA_964600005.1 uncultured Demequinaceae bacterium | reverse complement strand
GGCCGCAAGGTCGACGTGTATCCGACCTTCAACGGCACCGGTGCCAACGTCGTCGCCTTACAGGCGATGCTGCCGCGCTGGGGCGCCGTCATCTGCGCGAGCACGGCGCATATTGCAACCGACGAGGCCGGCGCACCCGAGAAGGTCGCCGGCATCAAACTGCTCACCGTCGACACGACCGACGGCAAGCTCACCCCCCACCTCATCGACCAACAGGCGTGGGGCTGGGGCGAGGTCCACCGCTCTCAACCGCTCGTGGTCTCGATCACCCAGACCACCGAGTTCGGCACGTGCTACACCCCCGCCGAGATCCGTGCGATCACCGAGCACGCCCATGAGCGCGGGATGTTCGTCCACCTCGACGGCGCGCGGCTGTCGAACGCGGCCGCGCACCTGGGTACTGGGCTGGCCGAGTTCACGGCCGACGCTGGGGTGGACGTGGTGAGCTTGGGCGGCACCAAGAACGGGGCGATCGGCGCCGAGGCCGTCGTGGTCCTCAACCCCGCGGCGGTGACCGGCGTCGACTACATCCGCAAGCTGTCGATGCAGCTCGCATCGAAGATGCGCTTTGTGTCTGCCCAGCTCGTCGCCTTGTATGAGGACGAGCTGTGGCTGCGTTCGGCGCGGCATGCGAACGCGATGGCGTCACTGCTGCGTGCGCGGCTCGACGAGGCGATCGACGCGGGCGACCTCCCGGGGGTGCGCGTCACCCAGGCGACGGAATCGAACGCGCTCTTCGTCGTCTTGCCGCCCGGCGTCGCAGACCGGATCCGCGAGCGCTTCCGTTTCTATGACTGGAACGAGGCGACCGGTGAGGTGCGGTGGATGTGCTCCTTCGACACCACCGAGCAAGACGTCGCGGACCTCATGGAGACAGTCCGCGACGCCATCACTCGTCACTAACTCTCGTCGACCGCGGCTTCTGCGTCGTCCTCCGCTTCGTCACCGTCAAGGTGACGCTCGACGTTGCGGGCGATGCCGATGATGCGGTCGTTCTTGTCGGGCTTGGAGAAGATGACGCCCATCGTGTCGCGGCCCTTGGCCGGCACCTCCGAGACGGAGGCGCGCATCACCTTGCCGGACTCCATGATGACGAGCACCTCGTCCGTCTCCTGCACAAGCAGCGCGCCCACGAGGTCGCCGCGCTCTTCGGCAAGCTTCGCCACCTTGATGCCCAGACCGCCACGGCCCTGAACGCGATACTCGCTCACAGCCGTGCGCTTCGCAAAGCCGCCTTCGGTGACGACGAACGAGTAGGCGTCCTCCGTCACCACATCGAGTGCGAGCAGCTCATCGTCACCGCGGAAGCTCATGCCCTTGACGCCGGACGTGGCGCGGCCCATCGGTCGAAGCGCCTCATCGGTTGCTCCGAAGGTGAGCGACTGGCCCTTGCGGCTGACGAGCATGAGCTTGTCCTCGGGCGCCACGAGGCGGGCGGCAACCAACTCGTCGGGGTGGACACTGCCGTCCTCGGCTTCGACATCGCGCAAGTTGATGGCGATAAGGCCGCCCGAGCGGTTCGAGTCGTACGCGTGCAGGTCGGTCTTCTTGACGAGTCCGCGACGGGTCGCGAGCACAAGGTACGGCTTGTCCTCATACGTCTTGAGGTCGAGCACCTGGGCGATCTCTTCGCCCGGTTGGAAGGCAAGGAGGTTTGCCACGTGCTGGCCCTTGGAGTCGCGACCGCCCTCGGGAAGCTCGTACGCCTTGGCGCGGTACACGCGACCGAGGTTGGTGAAGAAGAGCAGCCAATGGTGGGTGGTCGTGACAAAGAAATGCTCGACCATGTCATCGCTGCGCAAGGTCGCGCCCCGCACGCCCTTTCCGCCGCGGCGCTGCGCGCGATACTCCGAGGACTTGGTGCGCTTCGCGTAACCGCCACGGGTGATGGTGACGACGACCTCTTCTTCCGCGATGAGGTCCTCGTAGTCCACCGAGCCGTCAAACGGGCTGATCTCCGTCCGGCGCTCATCGCCGTACTTGCGAACAATCTCGTCGAGCTCTTCCGAAACGATCGACCGCTGACGCGCCTCCGACGCGAGAATCGCCTTGAGGTCCTCGATCTCCGTCATGAGGCGTGCGTACTCTTCCTCGATCTTCTGGCGCTCAAGCGCCGCGAGGCGACGGAGCTGAAGGTTGAGGATCGCGTTTGCCTGCACCTCGTCGACGTCGAGCAGCTCGATGAGTCCCTGCCGGGCCTCGTCCACCGTGGGCGAGCGACGGATCAGGGCGATGACCTCGTCGAGAGCGTCGAGCGCCTTGACGTACCCGCGCAGAATGTGGGCCTCACGCTCTGCTTCTCGCAGACGGTACGTGGTCCGACGCTGGATCACCTCGATCTGGTGCGTCACCCAGTGACGGACAAAAGCGTCGAGGCTGAGAGTGCGCGGCACTCCGTCGACGAGCGCCACCATGTTGGCGCCGAAGGTGTCCTGCAGCTGGGTGTGCTTGTAGAGGTTGTTGAGCACCACCTTGGCGACGGCGTCACGCTTGAGCACGATGACAAGGCGCTGTCCGGTGCGGCCCGAGGTCTCATCGCGGATGTCCGCGATGCCGGTGAGCTTGCCCTCCTTGGTGAGCTCGGCGATCTTCAGTGCAAGGTTGACCTGGTACGGCAGCTCGGTGACGACAAGGCACTGGCGACCCTGCAGCTCTTCCACGTTGACCACGGCGCGCATCGTGATCGAGCCGCGGCCCGTGCGGTACGCCTCTTCGATGCCGCGGCGGCCAAGGATGGTCGCGGCGGTGGGGAAGTCAGGGCCCGGGATGCGTTCGATGAGCGCGTCGAGCAACTCGTCGCGCGATGCTTCCGGGTGCTCGAGGAACCACTGGACGCCCGCCGCGACCTCGCGGAGGTTGTGCGGCGGGATGTTCGTCGCC
>CAZRHL010000167.1:0-2891 GCA_964600005.1 uncultured Demequinaceae bacterium | reverse complement strand
CACGGCTTCAACATCCGCTTCGGCTACATCACCCCGCCAGAGGGTGTCGACGTGATCCTTGTTGCGCCGAAGGCCACCGGCCACACCGTGCGTCGCGAGTACGTTGCGGGCCGCGGCATCCCGGACATCATCGCCGTTGAGTCCGACGCTTCGGGCCAGGCGTGGGAGATCGCCAAGTCCTACGCCAAGGGCATCGGCGGCACCCGTGCCGGCGTCATCAAGACGACCTTCACCGAGGAGACCGAGACCGACCTCTTTGGTGAGCAGACCGTGCTGTGCGGTGGCACGTCCAAGCTGATCCAGTACGGCTTCGAGGTGCTCACCGAGGCTGGCTACCAGCCTGAGATCGCGTACTTCGAGGTGCTGCACGAGCTCAAGCTCATCGTTGACCTCATCCACGAGGGCGGCATCACCAAGCAGCGTTGGTCCGTGTCTGACACGGCCGAGTACGGTGACTACGTCTCCGGCCCGCGCATCATCACTCCTGAGGTCAAGGAGAACATGAAGGCGGTGCTCGCGGACATCCAGTCGGGTGCCTTCGCCAAGCGCTTCATCGACGATCAGGACGCTGGTGGCGTCGAGTTCAAGCAGCTGCGTGAGGCTGGCGAGACGCACCCGATCGAGACGACGGGCCGCGAGCTGCGCAAGCTCTTCGCCTGGTCCGCGTCGGGCACCGACTCGGACTACGTCGACGGCCGTACGGCCCGCTAAGGGGATTGTCACTGTGACGACGTACAAGCTCGCCGTCGTTGCAGGCGATGGAATTGGTCCGGAGGTGGTGGCGGAGGGGCTGAAGTGCCTCGCCGCCGCCACCGAAGGGACCGACATCGCCTTCGACATCACGGAGTTCGACCTGGGTGCCAAGCGTTGGCACGCCACGGGCGAGACCCTCACCGACGCTGACCTCGACGCGATCCGCGGCCACGACGTCATCCTGCTTGGCGCCATCGGTGACCCGAGCGTGCCGTCGGGCGTGCTCGAGCGCGGTGTGCTCTTGCCGCTGCGCTTCGCACTTGACCAGTACGTGAACCTGCGCCCGTCCAAGCTCTACCCGGGCGAGGTGTCGCCGCTGAGCAACCCCGGCGAGATCGACTTTGTGGTGGTCCGCGAAGGCACCGAGGGTCCGTATGTGGGCAACGGCGGTGCGCTGCGGGTCAACACTCCGCACGAGATCGCCACCGAGGTGTCGGTCAACACACGCCACGGCGTCGAGCGCGTGGTGCGCTACGCCTTTGGTGTGGCCGCCGGACGTGCCCGCAAGAAGCTCACGCTGGTCCACAAGCACAACGTGCTGGTCCACGCGGGCCATTTGTGGCGTCGGACGGTGGAGGAAGTGGCGCCAGAGTTCCCGGACGTCACGTGGGACTACCTCCACGTGGATGCGGCGACCATCAAGATGGTGACGGACCCGGCGTCGTTCGATGTGATCGTGACGGACAACCTCTTTGGCGACATCCTCACGGACGAGGCTGCCGCGATCTCGGGAGGCATCGGCCTGGCAGCGTCGGGCAATGTCAACCCGGACCGCACCGCGCCGTCCATGTTCGAACCCGTGCACGGCTCTGCGCCGGACATCGCGGGCAAGGGCATCGCGGACCCCTCCGCCACCGTGCTGTCGGTGGCCATGCTGCTCGACTTCCTCGGTTACGGGGAGCTCGCGACTCGCGTGGAAAACGCCGTAGCGGCCGACGCTGCGGCGAAGGGAGACGCACAACGGTCCACCTCTGAGGTGGGCGACGCCCTCGTGGCACGTATCAAGGGTTAGCGACACAACAACACGGAAGGTTCATTTCGATGGCTGACATCACTGCAACACACGCACCGTCGGACGCCGGAGCCTTCCGTGTTGTTGCCAACCCGGCCCCAGCGTCGGACGCCGAACGCGCGGCGGCGCTTGCGGACTTGAAATTCGGAGTCCAGTTCACCGACCACATGGCCCACATGCAGTGGACTGTGGACGGCGGCTGGAGCGACCGGCGGGTTGAGCCGTATGGTCCGCTCACGTTGGACCCGGCTGCGGCCGTGCTCCACTACGGCCAGGAGATCTTTGAAGGTCTCAAGGCGTACCGCTGGGCCGATGGTTCGGTGTGGCTGTTCCGCCCGCTTGCGAATGCGGAGCGACTCAACAAGTCGGCATACCGCCTTGCGCTGCCGGAGCTGCCCATCGAGGACTTCATGGAGTCCGTGCGCGCGCTGCTCGCCGTTGACAGTGCGTGGGTGCCGGATGTCGAGGAGTCGAGCCTGTACCTGCGACCGTTCATGTTCGCGTCCGAGGCGTTCCTTGGCGTGCGGCCCGCGAACGTGGTCGACTACCTGCTCATCGCCTCGCCTGTGGGTCCCTACTTCCCAGGCGGCGTGAAGCCGGTGTCGATCTGGGTGGCGCAGGGCTTCCACCGCGCTGGACCGGGTGGCACGGGCGCTGCGAAGTGCGGCGGCAACTACGCCGCGTCGCTCCTTCCGCAGCAGCAGGCGTACGAGAAGGGCTGCCAGCAGGTGCTCTTCCTTGATGCGCGCGAGGACAAGTACCTCGAAGAGCTGGGCGGCATGAACGTGTTTGTGGTGCGCCGCGACGGCACGGTTGAGACGCCGCGCCTCACGGGCACCATCCTTGAGGGCATCACGCGATCTTCCGTGATCCAGCTGCTCGAGGACGAGAACTACAAGGTGATCGAGAAGGACATCACGGCCGACGAGGTGGTTGCCGGCATTGACGGCGGCGACGTTGTCGAGGTGTTCGCCTGCGGCACGGCTGCCGTGGTGACGCCGGTGGGCCGCCTCGCTTCGCCTCAGTTCGACGTGACGATCAATGGGGGAGAGGCCGGTGCGCTGACGATGCGCATCCGCAAGGCGCTCACCGACATCCAGTACGGCCGCGCGGAAGACCGCTACGG
>CAZRHL010000166.1:0-2904 GCA_964600005.1 uncultured Demequinaceae bacterium | reverse complement strand
CCCAGCAGACGTGGGATCTCGTCTTTCTTGACCCGCCATACGACATCGCGGACGGTGAGCTCGCGGCTGTGGTCGCGGCTGCGGCGGCGAACCTCGCGCCGCATGCGCCGCTCGTGCTCGAGGTTTCGTCACGCAAGCGAGCGCCGGAATGGCCCACGGGGCTCCAGCTCGTTCAGACAAAGGTTTACGGGGAGACCACCGTGCATTTCGCTGAGCGAGTGCGCTAGGTTGCCACGCATGGCCACTGTTGTCTTTCCCGGCACTTTCGATCCCTTCACGCTGGGTCACGTCGATATCGCAGTGCGGGCACGTCAACTCTTTGAACGCGTGGTGATCGCGGTCGCTCACAACTCCGCGAAATCGCCCCTCCTCACGGTCGACCAGCGCGTGGAACTGGCGAAGAGCGCGATGGCCCACGTCGATGGTGTTGAGGTGATGGCGGCCGACGGTCTGCTCGCTGACTTCTGCGAGTCTGTGGGAGCCGTGGCGATCGTCAAGGGACTTCGCGGCGGCGCCGACTATGACATCGAGCGCCCGATGGCCCTGATGAACCGTTCGATCTCCGGCATCGAGACGGTGTTCATCACCGGTGACTCGGCGCTGGCCCACGTCGCATCGTCCCTCGTGCGAGACGTGGCCCGCCACGGCGGCGACATTCACGCCTACGTCCCGCCAGGCGTCGAACAGGCTCTGCTGGCCGCCTTGCGCGACAAGAAGTAGGGGAGCCACAGCAGCCGACGACGCTCGGTTGAGTTATCGCCTCACAATCGCGTAGAATCGTGCGCTGGCCCATCGGTCTCGACCGGGCCGAGGTCCCGAGGACCGCAAGGACATGGAGGAGCGTGTGAGACACACTCCCGGTGCCGAATCACCTTTCCGCCTTCAGGTGCGGGATCTGGTGCGCCGGCCGGGTACTCATCGTGAGTACTCCAACGATCTGGCGCTCCCCGAGTCGCTCGGCACGGATGTGATCGGGGTTCCCGAAGGCGCTCCCGCTGCTCTGCACGTGCAGGCGGAGGTGGTGACGGACGGAATCTGGGTCAGCGGCACCTTCACCGCGCAGGCGGAAGGGGAGTGCGGTCGCTGTTTGGAGCCCGTCGTCATCGACGTGGACGTTCCAGTACAGGGGCTGTTCCTCTATCCCGATGCTTCGTACGGAGAAGATGACGAGACGGACGACGTCTACGAGTTCGACGGCGAGAGCATCGACCTCACAGAGGTCGTGCGGGATGCGGTGGTCACCAGCCTGCCGTTCACCCCGCTGTGCGATCCGGATTGTCCGGGGTTGTGTGACCAGTGCGGTGCGCGGCTCGTGGACGAGCCGGGCCATGCACATGAGATACTCGACCCTCGTTGGTCGTCTCTAGAGAACGTGAAAGACAGCCTCGGGCTGTCAAACAAGGAAGAGAGTTAGCCGTGGCTGTTCCCAAGCGCAAGATGTCGCGCAGCAACACCCGCTCGCGTCGTTCGCAGTGGAAGACGACTGCTGCCGACCTGACGACGTGCCCGCGTTGCAAGGCCCAGCGCCTGTCGCACGCTGCGTGCCCCTCGTGCGGTGCCTACAACGGCCGCGAGTACGCCGAGGCTGTGCGCACCGAGCACGAGGGCTAAATAGCCTCGTCTCCGTCTGTGAGCACTCAGGGTCACGACGCCGCCACCGTCCTCACCGGGCGGCTTGGCGTCGCGATTGACCCTGAGCTGTTGGTGCTGTCCCTGACGCACCGCTCTTTCGCATACGAAAACGGCGGCCTGCCCACGAACGAGCGTCTCGAGTTTCTCGGCGACGCCGTTCTCGGCATCGTTGTCACCGACAAGCTGTACCGGGAGCACCCCGAACTGCCCGAGGGTGCCCTGGCCAAGATGCGCGCGTCATGCGTGTCCCAACGCGCCCTTGCCGTCGTTGCTCGCGACCTCGGCCTGGGCGCTTTTGTGCTCCTCGGCAAAGGCGAGCAGGCCACGGGCGGCGCGGACAAGGACTCGATCCTCTGCGACAGCCTCGAGGCGCTCTTCGGTGCGATCTACTTGAGCCACGGCATCGAGGCAGCCCGAGAGGTCATCCTCAACCTCGTCGGCCCGTCGTTGGAGCGTGCCGCCACCGCGGGAGACGCCCTCGATTGGAAGACGGCGCTGCAAGAGGCGTGCGCGGCGCACGGCTTGCCTGCCCCTGTCTACGATGTGACAGGAGAGGGCCCCGACCATGCCCGCACCTTCACCGCGACCGTGCTGATCGGCGGCGAGGCCCGTGGCACCGGCGTCGGCTCGGCGAAGAAGATCGCGGAACAGGAAGCTGCTCAGCAGGCCCACGCGTCGCTCGCTGCCAATGCCTGAGCTGCCTGAAGTCGAGGTCGTCCGCTCGGGTCTTGAAACACGTGTACGGGGCGCCACCATCACCGATGTCCAGATCTTCCGGGATTCGTGCGTCCGTCTCACGCCCGGCGGTGTGGGGGAGTTTGCCGACGCTGTCATCGGCGGGCGCATCGACGAAGTCGCGCGCCGGGGCAAGTTCCTGTGGCTTCCCCTCGTAGGGGACGACGCTGCCGACGCCGTCTCGCTCAGCGCTCACCTGGGGATGTCGGGCCAGTTCCGCGTCTTCGAAGGGGAGCCGCCAGAGCGCCACCAGCACTGCAGGGCCCGCTTCACTCTGGAGCGCGGGTCAGAGCGCCTCACTCTCGACTTCCTCGACCAGCGGACCTTTGGCTACCTTCACGCGGAGGAGCTCACGCACACCGCCGATGGTCTGCCCGCTGGACAAGGCACCGCGCGGGCGCTGTTGCCCGTCTCCGTCGCCCACATCGGCCGGGATGCCCTTGACCCACACCTTGACCTCATGGCGGCGACACGCCGCCTCAGAGCGGGAATCCGGGGCATCAAGCAGGTGCTTCTCGATCAGACCGTCATCAGCGG
>CAZRHL010000165.1:0-2925 GCA_964600005.1 uncultured Demequinaceae bacterium | reverse complement strand
CGCCGTGTACTGGTCCGTTGACCGGCTCCACCTCAACCCGCTCGGTCATGAACGTATCGCCACGCGTGTGCTCACCGCGCTTGGCGTTCCCACGCAGCCGCCGGCAGTGACAGCGGACGACATCCCAGTCGGGGGCGTCGTCGGCGAGATGCGCTACTGGCGGGCATACGTCCTGCCGTGGATCGGGCGTCGGCTCACCGGGAGATCGTCAGGGGACGGGCGCAGCCCCAAATTCCCTGAGTGGACGCTCGTGCCGCCAGCAGCCTAGGAGACCCCCTCGGCAGGGCCCGTGACGCGCACATCACGCCGCAGCGGCGCGCCGCGCGACTTCAGTCGCACCGAAGGCAACGGAGGCGCCGGGATGCGGACATCGCCGTGGCCCGCCACCTCGCCAAAGCGCGCGGAATGAGACTGCCAACCATGCCAGGCCTCAACGATCTCCTCGTACGTTCGCCCCACGAAGTTCCACCACATGACGAGTTCCTCGTCGAGCGGCTCGCCACCGAGCAGGAAGACCACGGCGCCCGTGTCCGACGCCAGCTCAACCGAGTCGAGCCCCGCGCCAAGGTAGTTGAGGTCGTTTCGCACCGCACACACGCCCTCCGACCCGCCAACGGCGACGTCGCCTTCGAGCAACACGACAGCGTGCTCCCAGTCCGCCTCAAGCGGCACCTGAAGACGGGAGCCCGGCGCGATCGTCACCTGTGCCCCGACAAGCGGTGTGAACGTCCGCGCCGGGGACGTCACCCCGGCGAGCGTGCCCATCACCACCACAGCGTCGGCGTCGGGACCTTCCTCGGCCGCAAGAGTGACGCGCGGCAAGTCCGTGTGCTGAGCAAAGCCGCGTTCGCCATCGCGCGCCCCCTCGGGCAAGGCGATCCAGAACTGGACGGCATCAAGCTCAGGGGCCCCGCCGCCCTCACCGGGCAGCGAGTACTCCGAGTGCGCGATGTCCGCGCCCGACGTCATGAGGTTGAGGTCTCCAGCACGCAACACCACATCGGAACCCAAAGAGTCCCGATGGCGCACCTCGCCCTTGAGGGGCCAGGTGACGGTCTGCAAGCCGATATGCGGGTGAGGGTCGACCCGCATGTCGATATGCTGCGGCCCAAAGCGGTCGAGGAAGCACCACGCGCCCACAGTGGGCAGGCCTCGTTGCGGCAAGGCCCGGAACACGTTCATCGCCCGCAGTCCGCCCAGTGGCACCTCGCGCGCGGGCAGGACGTCGACTCGGGTCACGCGTCGCCCAATGGGTCCACCGGCGCGATCACAGCACCCGGGATCTCATGGCGCTTGAGATAACGCGCGATGTAGGGGCACTGCGGAACGATGGTCTTGCCACGCGAAGCCGCGTCCGTCAGCGCGTCCTGCGCCAACCGGCTTGCGACGCCCTTGCCCTCGAACTCCCGATTCACCTCGGTGTGTGTGAACGCGACCGAGTCCTCGGTCTCTTCAATCTGGACGAAGCCCGCCTGTACGCCGTCCACCAGGACGATGTACCGGCTGGAGGTCTGGTCCAGCGTCACCTTCATATCACTCATATACAGGCCAACGTTTGGAAGCGCCAGGGGCTTCCGGCGTGGTCAGTGAGCGATCGTAGCTTTCGCAGGTGCCGCGTCGGCCCCGCCTGCCGCGTCGGCCCCGCCCGCGGCATGGCCCTCGTCGCCCGCGTCGGGGTTCGTGGGGCGGCGCAGCATCGCGGACAACGGAATGCCCAAGGTGGTGAGGCACGCCCCCACAAGGAAGGCGACCTTGATGCCCTGCGCCTGTGCCACAGCGTCGGCCGCGCCAGCATTAGCGTGACGCGTCGCGACCGCAACCATCGTCGACACGAACAGCGCGGTGCCGGCAGCCGCGGCCACCTGCTGGATCGTCGACACCGTCGCTGAGCCATGCGAGTAGAGACGGTGCGGCAGGGAACTGAGGCTCGACGTGAACAGCGGGGTGAACACGAACGCGAGACCCAAGCTGAGCGACACGTGGCATGCGAGGAGAACCCACCACGCCGTCGTCGCGCTCACGGCAAGGGCGAGCGCCCACAGCGAGCCCGCCACCACCACCATGCCGGGGATGAGCAAGGGGCGGGGGCCAAAGCGGTCGAAGGCGCGGCCGACGCCGGTGGCGAGCAGTCCCATCGTGAGGCCTCCCGGCAGGAGCAGCAGGCCGGACGTCAGGACGCTGTACTCGAGCACGCCCTGCATGTAGAGCGGCAGGAGGATGATCGTGCCGAACAGCCCCATCATCGACACGACAAACAGGAGAATCGAGTACACGAACGCCGGGGTGCGGAACGTGCGCAGATCAAGCAGGGCGCGGTCGCTGCGCTGGAGGATGGTCTGGCGCCAGATGAACAGGGCCAAGCCCACAACGCCGACGCCGAGGGCAACCCACGCGGTCGCCGCGCCGTTCTCCGCGCTTTCGCCCACGCCGCTGAGACCGTAGACGAGCCCGCCGAAGCCGAGCGCGGTGAGCGGAATCGACAGGAGGTCGATTGGTGCCTTGCGAGGCTCATTGACCGTCTGCATGCGCGCGGTGCCGATCCAGAACACGGCTCCCGCGATCGGCAGGACGACAACAAAGAGGAAGCGCCACGAGAAGGTGGTGAGAATGAGGCCCGAGATCGTGGGGCCGATCGCAGGGGCGACCGAGATCACCACGGAGATCATGCCCATCCGGCGGCCACGCGTCGCGGCCGGCTCAAGCTCCATCACCGTGGTGATGAGCAGCGGCAGCATGATCGCGGTGCCGGAGGCCTGGATCACGCGGGCAAGCAGCAGCACCTCGAAGCCGGGTGCGGCGGCGGCGAGCGCCGTCCCCGCGACAAAGAGGCCCATCGCGACGATGTAGAGGCCGCGCGTGGGGAAGCGCTCGAGCAGGAAGCCCGTAGTGGGGATGACGACGGCCATCGTGAGAAGGAACGCCGTG
>CAZRHL010000164.1:0-2939 GCA_964600005.1 uncultured Demequinaceae bacterium | reverse complement strand
CTCTCCGCTTCCTCGACCTCGATAAGCTCCTTGCGGATATGGTCGATGACGCCCGCCTTGCGCGGCCCCGGGCCGAACGTTGCCAGACTGAATGCTCGCTGCCTGGCGAGGTGTGCAGCGTCGATTGCGAACGCCTCCGGCTCAGCGGTGGGCCCCCACGGGTACGCCTCAGCTCCAGGGATTGCTGCTTCAGGCACAGTGGCCTCCTGGTGTGGTGTCGCGGCCGCGGCGCGTGGCGAGTACGGCATAGGGGTGTTCTGCGTTGGCGATGAATTGCCGGGCCCTTTGGTAGTAGTCCGTGACTGTTTGGCGGCTCATGGGGCGACCGTCGCGGCCGACGCTGTCCTGCCCCTCGTCCTCGGCGGAGATCCACGTGGCGATGACGGCTGGGTCGTCGCTGACGTGGAACTGCACGGGCCCGACGGTGTCTGGGTTCGCGATGAGCATGTTGTGCAGGTCGTGGCGTACCACCTCGAGTCCAAGGACGCCGTCCGAGAACCCGAGAGCCGTGAGAACCCGGCGACACCCGCGAGCCTTGGCTTTGCGGGACTGTGCACGCTTGCTGGTCATGAGATCGCACCTGTGTCGGCCGCCTCGCCAGCGGGTGCCTCTTCGGTGCAGTCGTGGCACTCAGACTCCTTGCCGTCGACGCGGGTGATAAAGCGATCTCCGCGGGCGTTCGGCTCCGATAGGTGGTCGTGGTGTTCTGGCTCGGGGCCGCACGGGTACGGCTTGATGACGTCAAGGTCGACCCCGTACTCGAGGGCGTACTCACCGATCCACTCAGACGTCTCGGAGTGGAGGCGCTCCGCCGCGAAGGTCCACGCCTCCTGCCCGGACAGCCCCTTCTCGAGGGCAACGGCTAGCAGAGCGACGTGCTGCGCGTCTTGCATGACTGCGATCCGATCGGCCACCTCGACCGGAGAGACGACAAGCCATGATGTGCCGCGAGGGCTAAAGCCGTGAGCGCGGGCGAGCCAGTACTTCACGTCAACCTCGAGCGGACGGGCCTCGCCCTCGGCCGGGTGCGGGAAGAGCTCGTGCGCGTACCGGCGCCTTGTGCGACGCTCTGGGTTGGGCAGCGACACCTTCGCGGTCATAGCGGGAGGTCCTCTCTGATCTTGTTCTCGGTCTCGATCTCGCCAGCAGGCGTGATGTAGTACTCGCGCCAGCCAATGACGGGGGCGTGATCGCGTGTGCCGGCACGTTCGCGGGGTTGATGCTTCGGGCCCACGAGTTGGCGGGCCTGGACCCACGCCCGCACTCCTGTGGCGTGCCGCTGGGCGACGTGCTCGGCGATGCGGGCGCGGCTCTGCGGCAGCATCGAGGCCCAGTTGGGGTAAACGGTCAGGAGCGCCGCCTGGACGTTGTCAGGGAGCTGCACGGGGTCTGTGGGGTGGTTCATCGGGAGACCCTCATGCCGCAATCTCGGACGGCACGTGGTGGCGATCGCACCGCACTTGCACACACGTAGGGCACTGGTCGGTATCCCACTGCTGCGTCCCGCAGCATCCACACCGTTTGATGTGGGCGTCAGCGCGAGATGCGGACTCCCAAGCCGGTCGGCCAGCATCAACACGCGAGCGAATAGCGGCGAGTGCGACCCGGCGGCCCTGCTCGACGATTTCGGCCCACGCTTTGGCGGCCCTCGGCGGTACCTGGAAAGCGTCGCGGCCGATGAGATGAGACACAAACTCGGTGGCGACCGTGTCACGCGACCCCGGATGAGATTGCCAGCCACACGTGCATGTGACCCAGCGGACCTGCTCTCCGCTTATGAGCGTGCCCGCGTGCCCATCGTCAGCGATAGGCAGTGCTTCGCGCGTAATCATGATGCGACTCCAAAGAGGAAGGTGGCGAGGCCCGCGACGAACGCGAGCGCGGCGTACACGGAAAGGCGGACAGATCGCCACGCGGCTGCCCACGCGGCGCGGGTCTCGGCGCTCATGGCTCGGCCCGTCGTGCTGCGCGGGCCAGCATCATTGCCGCAGCGAGAGCGGCCGCGTCACCACCAAACGCCATGATCTTCTCCGCGTACTTGCCGGCAGTCGCCGGCCGCACCGAGTTGGCCCACAGCGCCACGACTTTGACGAGGACGGCCTCGGAGTGCGCTGCGTGGGCGCGAGCCTCGTCACGGCGGGCTTCCCAGATGCGGATCCGCGCGAGCGCCATGAAGTAGCGGCGCCGGCACTCGGTGACTTCGACCTGAGCGCGGGCGGCGTCGTTGTCTGCACGGTCGCATGCCGCCTCGAGGTGGCGGGAGCGGAACAGGTACGCGAACGCGACGAGGGTGGTGAACGCGAGGCTCGCCAAGATGCTGGACTGCACGACCGCGTAGACCGCGGGGATCCATGACGCCCACCAGCACAGCTTGAATGCGAGTTGCATGGTCAGCTCCGCTCTGGACGAGCCGCGAGCGCGGCACCTGCGGCGAGCATCAGCAGCGTCACGGCCGCGAGCGCGGCGCCCCAGCGTGGTGTGGTGCCGTTTGTGACGAGCGCGACGCATCCGATCGCGGCGATGAACGCGAGCGCGGCGATCCGGCGCATCGTGTACACGATGGCGGTCATGGCCTGGACCCGTCAGCGAGTTGGGCGTCGATGTAGTCCTGTGCCGCCGATGCGTTCGGGAAGGACCGGCAACCACAGTCGCGTGTCGGGTGCGGGGTGTCCGGGCAGCCCGGCGCGACAGCCATTGCTCCGCCACGACCGAAGCCGCCCGGGCCGGTGCGGCGCACCCGCCAGTGGTTGGTGATGACGGCGCTCACGACTCGTCACCCTCAGCAGCACCAGCGGCCTCGTCGGTTGCGGCGGCCTCGTCGGCGGTCTCTTGGGCGAGGTCACGCAACGCTTGCTCGGACTCGGTGAACGTGTGGCCGGCGTCCGCGAGGGCCTGCATGTAGTCGAGCGCCCATGGCAACCTCGCGTGCCGGTAAGCGA
>CAZRHL010000163.1:1208-2965 GCA_964600005.1 uncultured Demequinaceae bacterium | reverse complement strand
AGCGCGGCGTAGAACAGCGGCCGACGCCGGAGGTCACGCCAGGCGTCCAGCCACAGGTTCGAGCGGCGGTCAGGTAGCTGCTTGGCATCGATCTCGATGATGTCGTTGCCCTCGAAGGGCGCAACGTAGTGCTCTGGTGTGGGCCTAGACATAGCGGATCCTCGGGTCAAGGACGGCGTACAGGAGGTCAACAAGGATGTTGAGGACGACGTACGCGATGGTGAGGACAGTGACAAAGGACACGACAGTTGGTCCTTCACCTCTCAAGATCGCTTGGTAGAGCGTGTTGCCAACACCGGGGATGTCGAAGATGCCCTCGGTGATCGTGGTGCCGGCGATGAGATAGCCGAAGCTCGCGGCCGTGTTCGTCACCACGGGGATCAGCGAGTTGCGCATCACGTGCACTGGGATGACGCGGCGCGACGTGAGGCCCTTCGCGTATGCGGTACGGACGTAGTCCTCGTGCTGGGCTTCGATGACCGAGCCGCGCATGAGGCGCATCCCTGTCACGAAGATCGTCAAGGCGATCACGATGGCGGGCAGCAGCATCGCACCCCAGGTGGTGTCGCCACCCACGGTCACGGGCGCCCAGCCCCACTTGATGCCCACGAAGTACTGCGCGAGGAACATCGCGACGAACACCGGCGTCGAGTTGAAGATCAGCGCGATGACGAGCGAGACGTTGTCGGCGATCTTGCCGGCACGCAGACCGGAGATGAGGCCGACCACGACGGAGAGGAAGAACTCGATGACGACGGCCATGATGACGAGCTTCACCGTCACCGGCATCGCTTGTGCGAGCACGTCATTGACGGAGCGTCCTGAGAACGTGGCGCCCATGTTGCCGGTGAAGACGTCTTGCAGGTACAGGAAGTACTGCACGATGAACGGCTTGTCGAGGTTGTATTGCGCGCGCAGCGCCTCAAGCACCGCAGGGTTGGGCGTGCGCTCGCCGAACAGCGCGAGGATCGGATCGCCGGGCATGGCGAAGACAAGGGCGTAGATCAGGAGCGTTGTCCCGAGAAACACCGGGACGGCCTGAAGAAGACGCCGGAGAACATATCTCAGCATCGATGATCCTCAACAGTGATGGATTCGTTGGGCATAAGTGGCCTTATGTTACAGCGGCATTTGAAGTGACGGACAGACAGAAGGCCCGCCCAGGCAATTGCCGGGGCGGGCCCCCTAGTGTCACCTAGTTCTTGGTGATCTCGTAGTACAGCGGCACCGAGTTCCAGCCGAACTGGACGTTGCTCACGCTCGTGCCGTAACCGCCGTTGACGTTCGAGTACCACAGCGGGATCACGGGCAGGTCTGCGAGAAGCACCTGCTGTGCCTGCTGGAACAGGTCGTTCGCCTCGGCGGGGTCGGTGGCCGAGATGCCCTCTGCGAGGAGCGAGTCGAAGTCAGCCGACGAGTAGTCGCCATCGTTCGAGCCGGCACCGGTCGCGTAGAGCGGGCCAAGGAAGTTGTACAGACCGGGGTAGTCGGCCTGCCAACCGGTGCGGAATGCCGAGTCGATCGAGCGGCTCACCACGTCGTCACGAAGCTCCTTGAACGTCGCGTAGGCCTTGCCTTCGGCGTCGATCTCAAGAGTGTTCTTGATCGAGTTGATCGTGGCGTCCACCCAGGACTGGTGCCCACCGTCAGCGTTGTACGCAATACGGAAGGTGCCGTCCCACGGCGAGATCGCGTCGGCTTCGGCCCACAGGCGCTTTGCCTCCTCGGGGTTGTACTCGAGAACCTCGGCGCCCTCG
>CAZRHL010000163.1:0-1198 GCA_964600005.1 uncultured Demequinaceae bacterium | reverse complement strand
CGCGTGCCCTGGACGATGATCTGCGTGATCTCGTCACGGTTTAGCGCCATGGACAGGGCCGCACGACGCAGCTTGCCCTCTTCACCTGAGAAGTGAGGCAGGCGCTCCGGGATGGTGAACGACTGGAAGATGGCCGCAGGCTGGTTCACAGCGCGGTCACCAAGGTCGCTCTCGTACGAGGCAAGCGCCGCGTCCGGAATGCCGTCGATGACGTCCACGTCGCCACCCTGGAGTGCGGCGTAAGCAGCATCCTGGGTCTCGAAGAAGCGGAACGTCACGCCACCGTTCTGAGGCGTACGCGCGCCCTTGTAGTCAGGGTTGGTGACGAGGTCGATCTGGACGTTGTGCTGCCATGCGCCAGCACCGTCGAGCATGTAGGGGCCGTTGCCGATCGGGTTCGCGCCGAATGCCTCGGGGTCGTCGAAGAACGCCTGGGGCAGCGGGTAGAAGGACGAGTAGCCAAGGCGCTGAGCGAAGTCCGAAGCCGGCTTGTTCAGCGTGATGGTGAAGGTCTTGTCGTCGACGACCTTGAGGCCGGACATCGCCTCAACGGGCTCGTCCCACGAGAAGCCTTCGATGTCCTCGAAGAAGTACGAGTTGAGGTACTCGTTCTCAAGGTTGGCCACGTAGTTCCACGCGTCCACGAAGGAGTTCGCGGTAACGGGGGTGCCGTCGGTGAAGGTCCAGCCGTCAGCGAGCGTGACGGTGAGGTTCTGCGGGTCAACAACTTCGATCGACTCGGCGACCTCGTTGTGAACGGCGCCGTCGGCGTCGTAGTAGATGAGTCCGGCGAACACCAGGTCGATGATCTTGCCGCCGCCAACCTCGTTGGTGTTACCCGGGATGAGCGGGTTCTGAGGCTCCGAGCCGTTGGCCAGGATGATTGACGAAGAGTTTGACGCACCACCGGTGGCGGCGCTGCTGCTCGTCTCCGAACCACTGTCGGAGGAGCATGCAGCGAGGGCAAGCGTCGCGGCTGCTGCCAGCGCGATGCCCTTACCAAACGTGCCGAGCTTCATACTCGGGCTCCTTTCTATGCTCGTGACGCAACACGCCACCCTCTGTGAGACAACGCGAGCACACACGAATCTTCGCAAGGAGTTTCCTCGCGATCTGTCCATGCTAAGGAGCCGCCGCCCTCAATGTTGATTAAGCAAGACATCGATACCGAATTGAAACGCTTACATTGTGTGATCTG
>CAZRHL010000162.1:0-2994 GCA_964600005.1 uncultured Demequinaceae bacterium | reverse complement strand
AGAGCAGCGGACTTTTAATCCGCGGGTCGTGGGTTCGAGCCCCACGGGGCCCACTGTGTGATGTCTCAGGGCGTCGTTCTTGGGCGTTCGGAAACGAGCGCTACTCGTGCTCCGGGAGTTGGGGAGCGCTCCAACCCGAATCGCGTCCGATGAGCGCCGCGCGCGTCACGGCCTTGGCGCCAAAGCGGTTGCGCACCGCGTCGAGTGCCGAGTCGATACGCGCACCGTCCTTCCACTCGAGCTCGAGTTGAGTCTGCACGGCGTCGCTGCGAACGAGGTTGGTGAGCGAGACGCCGACGAGAGTGACACCTCTCTCGGAGAGTTCGGGCGCGGCGCTCGTCAGCAGTCCATGAACGATGTCGAGCAACACGTCGGTGCGGTCCGTGGGCGCACCAAGGGTGCGCGAGCGAGTCGCCTTCGTGTAGTCGCCGTAGCGGAGGCGCAACACCACCGTGGAGCAGGCCGACCGACGCTCACGGAGCCGTTGGGCGAGCGGATCCATGAGCTGAGTGAGGATGAGCGCGAGTTCATCCAGGGTGCGCGGCCGGTTGCCAAGGGCACGCTGCGATCCGATCGAGCTGCGCCGCTGGGTGGGCTCTACCGGGCGCGGGTCACGCAGGCGAGCAAGGGCATGCAGGTGCGCGCCAGCGGCCTTGCCCAAGAAGCGCTCTGCAGTGGCCGCCTCCAACTCCGCCAACTGCCCCACCGTGTGAATGCCACGCGAATGCAACTTCTCTGCAGTCACCTTGCCCACTCCCCATAGCCGTTCAATGGGAAGCGGGTGGAGGAACTCCTCCTCACGGTCCGGCTCTACCACGAGCAGGCCATCGGGCTTGCTTACGGCGCTCGCGACCTTCGCAAGGAACTTGGTCCGCGCCACGCCGATCGAGATCGCAAGGCCCACCTCATTTCGCACGCGCTCGCGGAGCCGCACGGCGATCTGTTCGGGAGTGCCCGCAATGCGACGCAGACCGCCCACCTCAAGGAACGCCTCGTCGATTGAGAGGCCCTCCACGTGGGGTGTGGTGTCGTGAAAGATCGCGAACACAGCGCGGCTGGCCGCCGAATACGCCTCCATTCGCGGTGGCACCACCACGGCCTCGGGACACAAGGCGAGCGCCTTCGCTGTCCCCATCGCCGTGCGGACACCACGGGCCTTCGCCTCGTAACTCGCAGCTGCCACCACGCCGCCGCCCACGATGAGGGGACGGCCCCGCAGGTGAGGCGCATCGCGCTGTTCCACCGAGGCATAGAACGCGTCGAGGTCCGCATGCAGAACCGTTGCTTCGCCCCGCACGCCACACCTCCTGCCGTCACATGCGCTGGAGATATCGTCCCACCGCCGGCGGACACAGAGAGGGTGCCGGGCGGGCAGGAGCGTCGGGCGCCGGGCGCCGGGCGCCGGGACGATCCTGCCTTCACTCGCGAAGGCGCCTAGAAGGCACTGTGGGTCGATTCGGCATGAATATTGACCCTCAGTGCCTTCTAGGACGATTGTGGAACGGCCGGCAGGAGCACTGCCGACGCCGACGCCGGAGCCACCGAAGCGCGGCGCCTCAGCCCTCCTGCCCAGTCCCCCAGTGCTCGATGACGTAGTCCATGTCCTTGTCGCCACGCCCGCTGAGGTTGACGAGCACCGTGCCCGTGCCCATCTTTCGCGCGGTCACGAGCGCGTGCGCCACCGCATGCGCGCTCTCGAGCAAGGCTCAACCGTACCCAAGTGGAGCAGGCGGATGGGCGCCCCTCTCGAACGAGTCGCCCACGCGCTCGTGGCTTAGTCTGGTTCCATGGCAAAGAGAAGCCCCGTTCGCTGGCGGTGGCTTGCCGCCGCCGCCCTTTCGCTAGTGATAACGATCGGTTGCCTGGGGTGGAGTTCCGGCAGTTGTGCAAACGCTGCCGCGCAAACGTGCACGACGGTGAACGCAACAAGTCCCCCGATTCTTGTGCTTGCGATCGGGGGGCTTGTTGCAACCACCTGGTTCTGCATCAAGGCCTTCCGGCGCTGACATCGAGCGCCTGCGCCCTAGGCTATCTTTCTCCACTTGAACCTGCGGCTTCGCTCAAACGTACTTCTGAAGGAAGAGACTCGCCCTCCTGCGGCGAGTACTGAACAAACGTTGCCCGTTCGTCGTTCATCACTCCTTTATCGTTGCCAACGCTAATGTATATGCCAGCATTCGCACCAGTGACGTAGTACTGCTCGGCGAGTTCGCCGTCGAGGCCGGAGGGTGTGAGGTACAGGAGATAGATTTCGCCCTTGTCGAGGATCTCAGGTGAAGCCGACTCTTCCTTGAACCCAACTTGCCGGACCGTAACCGCCTGACCCTCAAACGAACGGTCGCCGCTTACCACAGCCATCACCTGAAGCGTACTGAGGGTGAAGTCGGTAATTGGATCAATGTCGGCGGTGACCAACTGACTCTCGACAGTCCCGACAACGATCAGCGCGCTGTCGGCTGCTAACTCCTCAATGCTGTCATACAGGCGCACACGGCTCATACTGGAGCCGGCGTCTCCCAACTCATCGCCGGAAGTTGTGCATGCTGTAGCCGTTGCCAGGATTACAACACCGATGGCGATCACCAGTGACTGCGACTTGAATGTATGGAACATTTTCAATCCCTTCGTGCCCCTAATAGAGCGCGTTGATTCCGTTCTTGTCATCAGTGGTGAGAGTCGTGATGCCATTGCTATAGACAGTGCCGGTGCCGCCGCTGTACATCACCCGGTAGGCGTTCGACACGTGAGCGAGACCGAGCGAGTGGCCCATCTCGTGCAGCCAAACAAGCCGGATTCTGTAGTACGGGTCGGTGTTCGAGATGTAGTACTGGTTTAGTTGCATCTGAGAGTTCAGGGTGTTCCCGAACAGGCACGTCCACGACGAATGCCCAACCCAGCCTGTTGCACCGTAGTTGCTGTTTGCCGCCGTCCACGCCGGGCCGGAGGAGTCTGTCAGCGACAGGTTGACATCCGTGTTTGCGTTGTAGTGGGTCT
>CAZRHL010000161.1:0-3001 GCA_964600005.1 uncultured Demequinaceae bacterium | reverse complement strand
AAGATGGCTCCGCCCTTCAAGCAGGCCGAGTTCGACATTCTCTACGGCCAGGGCATCTCCAAGGAAGGCGGCATCATCGACCTCGGTGTCGAGCACGGCTTCGTCAAGAAGTCGGGGGCTTGGTACACCTACGAGAGCGACCAGCTCGGCCAGGGCAAGGAGAACGCCCGCAACTTCTTGAAGGACAACCCCGATCTCGCCACCGAGATCGAGCAGAAGATCAAGGCGAAGCTCGGCGTGGGATTGGCTCCTGCCGTCGATGACTCGATTGAGGCACTTGAAGCGGCGATGGCCCAGGAGGAGTCCTCGCTCTAGCGGGAGTCGTCTTCCTCATCATGACCACGCGCGCTCGGCAGGCTCCACCCACGACAACGGACCCTGCCGAGCGCGCGCGTGCGTTGGCGCTTGCGATCCTCGACCGCGCACCCCGATCAAGTGAAGACTTGCGCCAGCGTCTCATCGCCAAGGACGTGGCGCCGGAGATCGCTGACGCACTGATCGAGCGCTACAAGGATGTCGGCCTCCTTGATGACACTGCTCTCGCCGCGTTGATTGCTCGCACCCGCCACGCTGAAAGAGGCCTGGCGCCTCGTGCGATCGCGATGGAGCTTCGACGCAAGGGCTTCTCAGCGGGCGACATCGAAGCGGCACTCGAGCCGCTCACGGCCGACACGCAGGTCGAGACTGCTCGACAGCTTGCCGAGGCTCGCTGGCGACGCACTGCGGGGCTTGAGAACGAGGCGCGTGTTCGCAGAGTGGTCGGCCATTTAGGTCGAAAGGGATACTCTCCGTCCTTGGCATTCGCCCTCGTGCAAGACTTGATGCGTGCCGATAGAGAGGCCGGGCATATTTGAGGAGGCAGCGTGCAGACCATCGTGACAGTTGCGACTCTGCTCTTGCTCCTTGCGGCGCTCCTCGTTGTCAACAAAGCACGCAAAGAAGCAGCAGAAGAGCGGGAATCCGCGCGCACAGAGGCCGCCGCGATTCGCGACGAGGCGCGTGCCTTTCAGGCAGATGTTCAGCGTCGTGAAGAACGCCTCGCGCTCCAGGAGCGCCAACTTGCTGACGACCAGCGGAACGCTCAGACGTATGCGCGCGGCCTCGACGATCGCGTCGCCGCGATCGCACGGGATGAGAAGCAGCTGCTCGCACGCCAAGAGGACCTTGAAGCAGAGTATGTCGAGAAGCTTGCCTCTTTGGCAGAGATGTCTGTCGACGAGGCTCGAGAAGCACTCCTTGCCCGCGTGCGGGCCGAAGCCGAGGCGTCAATCGCCCAGGACGCGCACCGGCTTGCCAAGAAGGTGCAGCGCGAAGCCGAGGCGATGGCGCGAGAAACCCTCGTTGAAGCAATGCAACGCCAGGCAGGGGCCTCGACGACTCAATCTGCCACCACGCGCATCGCTCTTCCGTCTGAAGAGATGAAGGGCCGCATCATTGGCCGTGAGGGACGCAATATCCGCGCCTTTGAAGCGCTCACCGGTGTCAACGTCATCGTTGACGAAGGCGACAACGCGGTCTACCTGTCGAGCTTTGACGTGGAGCGTCGCGAGATCGCCGAGGTCACGCTCCATGCACTCATTGCCGACGGGCGCATCCAGCCCCACCGCGTCGAATCGGCCTATGAGAAGGCGCGTGCCGACGCACCCGCGCGCGCGATGACGGCAGCCCGCGAAGCTGTCGAGCAGGCCGGAGTCGACGCTGTCCCCGCGCCCCTCTTGGAACTTCTGGGTGCGTTGCGGTTGCGCACCTCGTACAACCAGAACGTCCTTGCGCATCTGGTGGAGTGCGCCCAGATCGCTGGGAACATCGCGACGCAGATCGGTGCCGATGTCGCAGTGGCGCGGCGTGGAGCATTCCTCCACGACATCGGCAAAGCGCTGACAGGAACCCGCGAAGGCACCCACGCTGCACTCGGTGCGCAGGTTGCGCGGGACGTGGGGGAGAGCGAGCTCGTCGTCAACGCGATCGCCGCCCACCACGACGAGGTGCCGCAAGAGTCGCTCGAAGCTGTCATCGTTCAGATCGCTGACGCGATCTCGGCATCGCGTCCAGGCGCGCGCCGGGATGACAGCGACACCTACGTGGAGCGCATGGAAGCGCTCGAACGCCTCGTCGCCGAGCATGAGGGAGTCGATCACGTCTATGCGATGGCGCAAGGACGTGAACTTCGCGTGGTCGTGCAGCCGGACAAGGTCGACGATGACGGCACCGCCGCATTGGCACGTACACTTGCCGAGCACATTGAGAAGGATTTCGGCTTTGCCGGCGAGATCAGAGTGACGGTGATTCGCGAGACCCGCGCGAACTCCGTCGCAGGACAGGCATGACTCACTCCCCACGCACTTACCTCGTCAAGACACTCGGCTGTCAGATGAACGTTCACGACTCCGAGCACATGGCCGGTCTCCTTGAGGGCGCCGGATACACGGCTGCCGCGCCGGGCGACGAGGTCGCCGACGTCGTTGTCATCAACACGTGCGCCGTGCGCGAGAACGCGGCGACGCGCCTCTACGGCAACCTGGGCCAGCTCGCCTCGGTCAAGCGGTCTCGACCGGGGATGCAGATCGCGGTGGGCGGATGCCTCGCGCAGAAGGACCGCGGAGACATTGTCGACAAAGCCCCCTGGGTCGACGTCGTGTTCGGCACCCACAACATCGATGTGCTTCCCGCCTTGCTTGATCGGGCGCGCCACAACGCGCAGGCCCAGGTCGAGATCGAAGAGTCGCTCAAGGTCTTTCCCTCGACGCTGCCGAGCAGGCGCGACTCAGTTGCCTCCGGATGGGTGTCGATCTCTGTCGGCTGCAACAACACGTGCACGTTCTGCATCGTGCCGAGTCTGCGCGGCAAGGAACGAGACAGGCGCCCCGGTGAGATCCTCGCCGAAGTCGAGGCCCTCGTCTCGCAGGGGGCCATCGAGGTGACCTTGCTCGGTCAGAACGTCAACTCCTACGGCGTCGAGTTCGGCGACCGCGGCGCCTTCGCCAAGCTCTTGCGGGCGTGT
>CAZRHL010000160.1:1609-3057 GCA_964600005.1 uncultured Demequinaceae bacterium | reverse complement strand
GTGCCATCGACGTCATGGCATCCAGCAGTCCACACCATTTCGCTGTAGGGATCGTCGACGTCGTGGTCGTAGCAGAGCTCGACTCCGCCGAGCGCATCCACCATGCCCTCCACGCCAAGGAAGCCCACCTC
Organism: uncultured Demequinaceae bacterium; assembly: GCA_964600005.1. GTDB lineage: Bacteria > Actinomycetota > Actinomycetes > Actinomycetales > Demequinaceae > Demequina. Next base: position 2,926 of record CAZRHL010000160.1, on the reverse strand, counting down.
GACGTAGCGATCGATCGTGAGCCCCGTGAGCTCCTCGACTGTCTCGACGAGCAGATGTGGCCCACCGAAGGCGAAGGCAGCGTTGATCTTGTTGCCGCCATATCCCGGAATGTTGACGTACGAATCGCGAGGGAGCGAGATCAGCGCGGTCGGTCCGCTCGTGGGCTGATGCAACACCATGATCGTGTCGGTGCGGGCTCCGACTGTGCCGTCATCACGCCAGCCATCGCGCGCGTCCGAGCCGACGATGAGATACGTCTGGCCGGGCGTTCCAGGACGCCCGCTCAAGGCACTCACATGCTGAATGCGGGACTCTACCCACCAGCCGGACATGAGGACAATCACACCGAGCATCGCGGCGAGCACTCCCACGACGCGAGGCCACCGCCGCCGACCTCGGGCGGGTTTGCGCCGCTGCCCTTGCGGGCGCTCCGAGGCAGTCGGCCTCTCGACAGCTCTCGCGACTCGGGCGGGACGCGGTGCTGGGCGGGTGGACTTGCGCACAGGCCCGGCCGGGGCGCGACGCTGCCCTGAAGGCGGCACCGATGGCGGCACGCTGGGGCGACCGCGCGGAGGCACTGACGGCGGCATCGGCCGGCGTGCCCGCGGTGGCTGCTCCTGAGGGCCTGGTCGGTTTGTCACGCGCCGAGACTAACTCTCCACGCCGTTCGACACATGCTCCCCCGCCGGGAGCGGCGCACTGTGACCGCGCGCTCTCGCGGATGCCTGTGCCCGACGCCGTGGTCGCCCGAGCACGGCGCGCACAAAGACAGTCGGGGGAACACGGGCGCACACGCGCAGCTGATCGCGCACTGACGCGTCCTCGTCAAGAAATGTGAGGAGGAGCTCCCAGTCGAGGCGCCTGACGAGCGCTTCACACATCATCTGGGCTGCACTCGGCTGTGCGTGAATGATGCCGAGGAGGATTCGGTCGAGAAGGCGTGCGAGGCCGCGTGACGCCGGTGGCGGCGGGTCTGGCTCTCCCGCGACAACGGCGTCGGCGATGGCCCCGCAGTGCCGCTGGATCCGTGCGTAGGCATATCCAGTGCTGAGCTTGACGGCACCCGCTGCGACACCAATGGGCGTTGCGCTGCCTTGCTTGCCGCGTGCCACGTCGAGAGCGATTGGGCCTTCCTCGATCTTCGTGAGAGCGACACCGCCAATCCCGCATACGCCGGCGAGGTACTCGCGCACATGGCGTTCGTGATCGACTGGTGGCGCCGCCGCATCTGTCACGTAGATCGTGTGCTCAATGAGTGCGTGACGAGCGCTCGTGGGAAGCACATAGACAAACGCGAGCCCCCTGGATTGATCGGT
>CAZRHL010000160.1:0-1509 GCA_964600005.1 uncultured Demequinaceae bacterium | reverse complement strand
GGCACAGACGGTGCAATGCCTGCGTCGCGGCCGATTCCGACGCTGTCGTAGGCGCGATCGGCACGGACGTGAACGGGCCCATCCGCCGTCTCCACCGCGCACACCGTCCCGCTGCCACGACATGAGACCGCCACTGCTGTGCCGGTGACGCGGGTCACCCGCACTCTGTCGGAGATGAGGGCACGCACCGTCTCGCTCAGCGCGACCCCCGTGATGGTGCGGTATGTGTACGGCTCGAGCGAGCCCACCTTGACCCAGGTGTCGCTTGCGCACCGCGCCACTGGATAGTGCGCAGTCGCTGCGTCATCAAGGAGCAGTTCGCCGCGCGACCACCACGACCACGTGCGCGTCTCCAGTGGGCGTGCGCCGTCATCGATCACGGTGACGTCACCTCGCCAACCGGAAGCACCCAAATGTGCGAGCAGCGACATGCCCGCCAATCCCCCACCGATGATGGCGATATCCGTCGCCACAGTGCGATCACTCATGTGCGTTGTGCCCTGCCCCCGTTGTTGTCGATTCGACGGTGCACCCCCGATCTCGCTCACGCAAGGACACTTGGTCCTAAGGTCGACGTATGAAGGTCGAGGCGGTTCATCGGCAACGCCGTCGGGCGGTTGGACTCACGGTGCTTGTCCTCGTCGCGTCGGGGTGCTCCCAGCCGGAGGAATCAGTCAATCCACCGTCCACGACTGCTGTCGAGACCACGCAGCCCGCTCCTCTCCCGCACTCCCGAGGCGTCGGAGCGCTGGAGTCCGTTGCCCTCACCTGGCCCGATGGTGTCGATCCCGGCGCTGCCGAAGGTCAGCGTCTCAATGTTCCCCGCGGCTGGACGGCGACCATATGGGCGAATGTTCCAGGCGCCCGGATCGCCGCGTGGGCGCCAGATGGGCGGCTCGCCGTCTCGACCGGCACGCACGGCGCGGTCGCCCTCATCTCACCTGTCGATGCGAACAGCGCTCCGACCGTGACCACCCTTCTTGATGACCTTGACCAGCCCCAAGGCGTCGCATTCACCGAGGTGAATGGGCAAGCATTTCTCGTCGTCGGTGAGACCCACTCGTTGACGACATGGCAGTACGACGCTGGATCAGTGAGTGACCCACGCATCGTCATCGACGGCTTGCCCGGCGGAGGCCATGGCGCCAAAGGTGTCGCTGTCAACGGTGACCTCATCGTGTACAGCCTCGGCTCGTCGAGCAACCGCGACCCGGTGGACAGGTGGGCGCAACCCGAGCGCGCCGTCATCGCGCAGATACGGCTTGATGGGTCCGACCACCGCGTCATCGCGACCGGGGTTCGCAATGGCTTCGGTCTTGCTTTCGCACCCGACGACACGGTGTTCACCGCCGTCAATCAGTCAGACAATCAGCCCTACCCGTTCGATGACGACACCGGACTCTACGGCCTTGTGGTTCCCGAGTTCGTCAATGAGAACCCGGTGGATCAAGTGACGCGGGTGGTGCCTGGAACCGACCTCGGGTGGCCCTTCTGCATTCCTGACACGCG
>CAZRHL010000159.1:0-3122 GCA_964600005.1 uncultured Demequinaceae bacterium | reverse complement strand
ATCACCGATTCCCTCGCTGAGCCGCGCCGGCTCCTCAGCGCGCGCCGGACGCTGCCGCTGTGGGCGCGGGGCCAGTGGGAGTTTGCGGGCGGCAAAGTTGAAAGCGGCGAGACGGTCGAGGACGCGTTGCGCCGCGAGCTGCGTGAAGAGCTGGGCGTTGAGGTGGTGGTGGGCGATGAGGTCATCGGCCCTCACAGGTCCGCCGTCAGCGGCGATGCCGTGTGGGAGATCCGTGCAGTCGGCTCAGTTCCAGCGCCGGAGGTACCGCCCTCGCCCGTGCGACTCGTCATGCGAATCTTCTGGTGCGAACTCGCTCCGGGGTCCCCCGAACCGGCCCCGCTTGAGGACCACGACGAGGTCATGTGGCTTGAGCCGGGAGCATGGCGTGATGGTGTCAACTGGCTGGTCGCGGACGAGCCGATCGTCGCAGCATTGATCGACGACGCGATCCGCCGCCATCGGCGCGGAGCCTGCTGACGCTGCGGCATTACGTCACCGCGATACAACCCTCGAGGTGATCGTCAACGAGGCCGCAGGCTTGCATCGCCGCGTACATCGTCACCGGGCCGATGAAAACGAAGCCCGCCATCTTGAGCGTTTTGGCAAGCGCGAGAGATTCGGGAGTTGAGCTTGGTACGTCCTCCCACTTGCTTGCACGCACGGTGCGCGGCGTGGGGGCGTGCGACCAGAACAGTTCGTCAAGGGAAATGCCCGACTCTTGTAGTGCAACCACCGCCTTGGCGTTGGTAATGGCCGCCTCAATCTTTTGTCGATTGCGCACAATTCGGGCATCGTCCATGAGGCGCTCAACGTCACGCTCGCCAAAGGTCGCGACCCGTGCCGGATCGAAACCTTCAAAGACCTCACGGAACGCCTCGCGCTTGCGCAAAATCGTGGCCCATGACAGTCCCGACTGCATTCCCTCCAGCACAATGCGCTCATACAGCGCGGCGTCACCATGAACGGGTACGCCCCATTCTTCATCGTGGTAACGCTCGTAAACCGGGTCTCCGTTGCCGAAACATCGCAACAAGTCGCTTGTTTCTGTGATCATGCGACAATCTTGGCCCTCAGCACTGACACGCGCGAGGGGAATTTCCCGCACTGTGGACAACTCCCGAACCTGGTCGCTGTGAATGGTCGAGGACGGCGGTCGACTGGTCCAGTACGTCACGTCCGCGTAGTCTGTCCACCGCCATGAGCATCTGCGACCTGTTTGGCGCTGCGCGCCCCACGCTCTCGTATGAGTTGTTCCCGCCGCGCAGTGCCGCGGCCGAGCAGCAACTCAGCGCGACGATGGCATTACTTGCTGCGACCCGTCCGGACTTCATGTCGATCACGTATGGCGCCTCGGGAACCACAAGAGGCACGAGCCGTGGAGTTGTCCACGATCTAGCGGTCGCTCACACAATCCCACCGCTTGCACACCTCACTTGCGTTGATCAATCGCGCGCGGAGCTCATTTCGGTGATCGAGGAGTACCTGGCCGACGGCGTGCGCGATTTCTTGGCATTGCGTGGCGACCCGCCCAAAGGCCAGGTGGATTGGCGTCCGCACCCGGACGGTCTCTTGTACGCGTCCCAATTGGTGGAACTGCTGAAGGAAGTTGCGGGTGCCCACGGAGTTGAGGTGTGCATTGCTGTCACTGCGTTTCCGGCCCAGCACGCAGTCGAGCAGTGGCGCCAGCAGGGTCTCGACGTCTTGCGCGCCAAGCAAGAGGCGGGCGCTGACTTTGCCATCACGCAGGTCTTCTACGAAGTGAGCCACTACGCGGACCTCGTGCGCGATGCGGCAGAGCAGGGAATCGGCCTGCCGATCGTGCCCGAGGTGATGCCGCTCGTCTCAGCCCGCCGCGCCTATCGCGCAGCCGAACTCACTGGGGTGCCGACGCCCGCCGAGCTTGTCGCCGCTTTGGAAGCGGCGGCCGACGACGAGGCGGCGCTCGCGGCAGGAGTGGAGCATGCGGCCACGTTGTCTCGCGACCTGCTCGACGCCGGCGCGCCCGGCATTCACATCATCACGTTCAACCGCCACGAGGCGGCGCTTGCGCTTGTCGATGCACTCGGCCTGCCGCACCCGGGGGCCTCGTAACGAGCACCCAGCCCGAGCGTCGGCCGCGTGGGACGATGAGGTCATGGCTCGCACAGTGAATCCCCGCACCGTCACCCTCACCCGCGACAGCGTCGGCATCTACACGGCAACAAATGCGCATGGCGCGACTCTCCAGTTTGGGCGCGGAGACGGCCTCCTCACGCCCGTGGAACTGCTCCTCGCGGCGATTGCTGGCTGCTCGAGTGTGGACGTGGACTTCATGACCTCGCGCCGGGCGGAACCGACAAAGTTCGAGGCGACCGCCACGGCCGATTACGTCAACGATGACGAGACGGGCAACATCCTCGAGAACATCCGCGTCACGTTCGACTTGGAGTTCCCCGCGGGTGAAGAAGGCGACAAGGCGCGGGCCCGCATCGCTGCCGCGCTCGCGGCCTCACATGAGCGCGAGTGCACGGTGTCTCGCACCGTGGAGGCGGGGACGCCGGTGCAATTGGTTCAAAAGCACCAATAAAAGGTGCCAGCTCGCGTTGGTCCGGATGGGTGCATCCCGCTAGAGTGTGTGGCGCTATCTCGGCGCAATCGACGCGTCGACCAAGCGCAATGGCGAGCCCGCCGCGCAGCACCCATTTGAGGAATCATGTCTGACGCAACCCCCTCGACCTTTCCCACCGGCACCATCCTTGGCTACCCGCGCATCGGCCCGGGCCGCGAGCTGAAGAAGGCCCTCGAGTCGTTCTGGAAGGGCGCCACCTCTCAGGCCGACCTTGAAGCGACCGCGGCTGACCTGCGCTCCACCACTCGCGAACGAATGTCCTCGCTGGGACTCGGCCGCACCGATTCGTCGATCCCCTCGAACTTCTCGTTCTACGACCACGTGCTCGACGCGGCCGTCACCTTCGGTGCGGTTCCCACCCGTTTCGCTCACTTGCGTGACGCGAACGGCGTGGTTGACCTCGCCGGCTATTCGACCATCGCGCGCGGTGAGGGCGACAAGGCGCCGCTCGAGATGACGAAGTGGTTCGATTCGAACTACCACTACCTCGTGCCGGAGTTCGGCCCCGAGACCA
>CAZRHL010000158.1:0-3124 GCA_964600005.1 uncultured Demequinaceae bacterium | reverse complement strand
GCTGGTGCTGGTGCTGGTGCTGGTGTGGTGGATGGCGAGTGCCCCGGGCGTCCTACGCCTCGGCACCCCGCCATTGCTGAGGCCTCACTCGCGGGAGACCTGTCTGTGGATGCCGCTGCGCTCATCGTCGCTGGTCTTGAAGGCCTCGGTGGGAGCCTGTCGAGCGATGACCTTCTCGACCTTGAAAGACGGCTTGTTGACAAGGCGAAGGGGCGTGACGCGCGCGACGTGAAGCGGATTGTCGCGCGTGCCGTCGCGCGGGCTGACGTGACCGCACATATGGAGCGTGAGCAGCGTCAGCATGCCGAGCGGTACCTCGCGTGGACTGAGGATCAGACGGGGATGGTGACGTTCTCAGGCAAGCTCGATGCCGTGACGGCCGCGCCGATCCGCACCGTGATTGAGCAGATCGTCACTCAACAGTTCCGTGCACGTCGTGACAACGACCCCACATCGCCAGACCGGCGGACAGTGGGTCAGATGCGAGCAGATGCCCTGTACGAGGTATGTCGACACGCGCTGGGGTGCACGGAGACCGAGAAGTCGGGTGTGCGCACCACGATCGTGGTGCGCATGGATCAGCGGGATCTTGAGTCAGGTGTCGGTCTTGGCTCGATCGATGGCCTTGAACAGCCGGTGTCAGTGCGCGAGTTGCGGCGCCTTGCCGGAGACGCGGGCGTGATTCCGGAGGTGCTCGCGGGCGACAGCGAGGTGCTCGACCTCGGTCGCACAAAGCGGATGTTCACCCGAGCTCAGCGCATCGCTCTGCTCGAGCGTGACGGCGGATGCGCGAGGTGCCATGCGCCGCCCGAACACTGCGAAGCCCATCACATCACGTGGTGGGATCGCGGCGGAGGGTCGGATCTTCGCAACGGGGTCATGTTGTGCACCCGATGTCATCACGATGTTCATCGACAAGGGTGGGGGATCGAGGTTCGCCACGGAATTGTCCAGTTCATGCCGCCGCCCGCGATCGACCCGGAAAGAAGGCCGATCATGGGCGGGGTGGCGGCGCTAGAAATCGAGCGCGGTGACGTTGGGGCGCGCGGTGAGGCAGGGGTGCGAGGTGACTCGGGGGTGCGAGGTGACTCGGGGGTGCGAGGTGACTCGGGGGTGCTTGCTGCCTAGAAGGCGGCCGGCGGGGTCGGTCGCGCCGAGCCGCCCGTGGCGAGGCGCATGAGGTCGCTCGTCAGGTCGACGTCAAGCTCCGTGCCGCCGGCCGAACCGAAAGAGTGCTGGTATCGCTTCCACGATTCCTCGCGCACCGACTTTGCGAAGCCGGACTCCATGAGCAGCACGGCCTCGAAGGCCGCGCGGTCAATGCGCTCGCCAAGAGCCTTGTCATTCCAGTCCTCGGTCGAGGCAAACAGGCTCGTCGGCACGGGCAAAGTTCTCAAGAATGCGAACAGCGCCCGCATCTCCTCATCGACAACCAGCGCGTGACGCGCCGTGCCCGCGGTCGCGGCGAGCACGACGGGCTTGCCGATCAGCAAGTCGTTGTCGAGCACCTGGAAGAAGCTCGTGAACAGGCCCGACGCTCCCGCCTTGTACACGGGAGCGGCAGCGACAATCGCGTCGGCGCCCGCGAGTGCCTCAACGGCGGCCGTGAACTTGGGGCCAAGCAGCTGCGAGGACAACGCGGCGGGAAGCTCGGGCAGCAACTCGCGAAGATCGATGGTCTTGACGACCGTCTCGCGGCCACGCTCTGCGGCAAGAGACACGATGCGTTGTGCTGCGCGGTCGGCAAGCAGACGCGTGGACGAGGGGTCGGAGACGCCCGCGCTCACCACGATCACGCTGAATGCGGTCTCATTCATGATTCCTCCTGGGCGGTGTGAAGTCGGGTGGCGAGCTCGCGCAAGGTGGCAAGCTCGTCGTCGGTCAAAGCTGAGGTGACGGCGCGGGCAACATCCCGGCCGTGGGAGAGGCCAATCTCGCGCTGCAAGGCGCGTCCGGCGTCGGTGAGGCTGAGGTTGACGGCGCGACCGTCTTCCGGATCGACGCACCTGCTCACCAGACCGCGCTCCTCAAGCCGGTCCACCAAGCGCGACAGCGCAGGCTGGCTGAGCAACACGTGCCGTCCCAGCTCGCTCAACCGACGCGGTGCCTCGAACTTCGACAGCGTGTAGAGCACGTCGTACTCCCGCATCGACGCCTTCTCCCACACGGGTGAACGCGAGAAGTTCTTCATCAACACCGAGTGCGCCGTGAGCATCGCCTCCCACGCCTCGTTGGCGAGTTTGGCCCGGCTCACGGGACGCTCCTCGGCGGCAGGAGCCGACGCTGCGGCCCCTTCACTCGTCACCGTCGTGCTCATCGCTACAAAGTGGGGTAGGCCGAGACGGTCTGCTCGGAGTCCTGGTAGGGCGAGCCGCCCGTGACGTTGTCGCCGCGGTTTGCGTTGGGGCGGGGCTGACGGGGCTCCGCGTCGCCATACATGTTCTTGACGAGGTCGGCGTGCGACGGCGGGTTGGCCGGGGCCTCCGGGTCACGACGCTTCTCAAGCTCCTCGCGCAGCACCGGCACCACTTCGCCGCCAAGCAGATCGAGCTGCTCGAGCACCATCTTGAGCGGCAGGCCGGCGTGGTCGACGAGGAACATCTGGCGCTGGTAGTCGCCGAATGCGTCGCGGAATGTGAGCGTCTTGTCGATGACTTCCTGCGGGCTGCCCACGGAAAGGGGAGTCATCTCGGTGAACTCCTCCAGCGTCGGGCCATGGCCGTACACCGGGGCTTCGTTGAAGTAGGGGCGGAACCTTTCGTGGGCGTCCTGGGACTTCTTCGCGATGAACGCCTGGCCCCCAAGACCGACAATCGCCTGCTTCTGCGTGCCATGGCCGTGTGCCTCGAAGTGGCGGCGGTAGAAGTCGATGAGGCGCTGGTAGTGCTCCTTGGGCCAGAAGATGTTGTTCGCGAAGTAGCCGTTGCCGTAGTACGCCGCCTGCTCCGCGATCTCCGGCGTGCGGATCGAGCCGTGCCACACGAACGGCGGGACGCCGTCGAGCGGGCGCGGCGTCGAGGTGAAGCCCTGCAACGGGGTGCGGAAGTTGCCTTCCCAGTCCACCACGTCCTCCCGCCACAGCCGGTGGAGCAGGTTGTAGTTCTCGAGGGCGAGCGGCAGGCCC
>CAZRHL010000157.1:776-3126 GCA_964600005.1 uncultured Demequinaceae bacterium | reverse complement strand
CCGAGGCCCGCATCCTCATGCTCTCGAGCAACAACATCCTCAAGCCGTCGGACGGTCGTCCGGTGACCATGCCCTCGCAGGACATGATCATCGGTCTGTACCACCTGACGCTGCTCAAGGATGGTGCACAGGGCGAGGGCCTCGCCTTCGGCTCCGAGGCTGAGGCGATCATGGCGCGTGAGGCCGGCACGATCGAGCTTGGCAGCAAGATCAAGCTCCGTGTCGACCCGGGCACCATCCCGCCCGTTGGCTGGACCGCTCCTGAGGGTTGGACCGAGGGCGAGCCTTTCGTTCTCGAGACGACGCTCGGACGCTCGCTCTTCAACGGCCTGCTGCCGGTGTCCTTCCCCTACGTCAACCGCGACGTGGACAAGAAGGCGCTTGCCGACATCGTCAACACCCTCGCAGAGCGCTACGAGAAGGTCGAAGTCGCGGCCTCCCTCGACGCGCTCAAGGCCGCCGGCTTCTACTGGGCGACCCGCTCGGGCGTGACGATTGCGATCAGCGACGTCGCCACCCCGGCTGCGAAGCAGGAGATCCTCGACCGCTACGAGACTCTCGCGGCGAAGGTGCAGGACCAGTACGACACCGGTCTGATCACCAACCCCGAGCGTCGCCAGGAGCTCATCGAGATCTGGACGCGTGCCACCAACGAGGTGGACACCGAGATGCGCAAGTCCTTCCCGCAGTACAACACGGTGCACACCATGGTGGGCTCCGGTGCTCGTGGTAACTGGATGCAGGTGCGTCAGATCGCCGGTATGCGTGGCCTCGTGTCGAACCCGAAGGGTGAGATCATCCCGCGCCCGATCAAGTCGAACTACCGCGAGGGCCTGTCCGTCCTCGAGTACTTCATCGCGACTCACGGTGCCCGTAAGGGTCTGGCTGACACCGCGCTGCGTACCGCCGACTCGGGTTACCTGACCCGTCGTCTGGTGGACGTGTCGCAGGACGTCATCGTGCGTGAGGACGACTGCGGTACTGAGCGTGGACTCACGATGCCCATCGTGGAGCGTGACGCGACCGGTGCTGTGGTGTTGCACGAGCGGGTGGCCACCTCGGTCTTCGCTCGTACGCTCGCCACGGACGTGGTCGACGCCAAGGGCAAGGTGATCGCTGAGGCGGGCACCGACATCGGTGACGTGATGATCGACGCCTTGATCGCTGAAGGCGTGGAAGAGGTCAAGGTCCGCTCGGTCCTCACCTGTGAGGCGGCAGTCGGCACGTGCGCGAAGTGCTACGGCCGTTCGCTGGCCACTCGTGAGCTCGTCGACATCGGCGAGGCCGTCGGCATCATCGCGGCCCAGTCGATCGGTGAGCCTGGCACCCAGCTGACGATGCGTACCTTCCACACCGGTGGTGCTGCGACCGCTGAGGACATCACGCAGGGTCTGCCCCGTGTCCAGGAGCTCTTCGAGGCCCGTACCCCCAAGGGTGAGGCCCCGATCAGCGAGGTCGCAGGCAAGCTCAAGGTTGATGACTCAGAGGCGACGCGTCGTCTGGTGATCACCCCTGACAACGGCGACGACCCGATCGAGTACCCGGTCACCAAGCGTGCGCGCCTCCTGGTTCAGGACGGCGAACATGTCGAGGTCGGCCAGCAGCTCGTTGCCGGCGCCGTGGACCCCAAGAATGTCTTGCGCATTCTTGGCCCCCGTGCCACCCAGAAGCACCTGGTGGACGAGGTGCAGGAGGTCTACCGCTCGCAGGGTGTGGAGATCCACGACAAGCACATCGAGGTCATCGTGCGCCAGATGCTGCGCCGCGTGACGGTGCTCGACTCGGGCGACACCTCGCTGTTGCCTGGTGAGCTCGTCGAGCGTTCGCGGTTCGAGACGGCCAACCGTGACACCGTGACCAAGGGCGGCAAGCCGGCATCGGCTCGCCCCGAGCTCATGGGCATCACCAAGGCGTCGCTCGCGACCGAATCGTGGCTGTCTGCCGCGTCGTTCCAGGAGACGACTCGTGTCCTCACCGAGGCCGCGCTGTCGGGTCGCTCCGACCCGTTGCTCGGTCTCAAGGAGAACGTCATCCTCGGAAAGCTCATCCCGGCGGGCACGGGCTTGCTGCAGTACCGCAAGGCCAATGTCGAGGTGACGGAGGATGCGAAGGCGAACCTCTTCCCGACCTTCGGTTACGAGGAATGGGACGGCCAGTACTTCTCGGAGGGCACCGGCGAGGCCGTGCGTCTCGAGGAGTTCGACTTCCCGCGCGACTAGTCCGCATACGCACATCCCGTCGAGGGCCCCAGGCACGCCTGGGGCCCTCGACGTTTTTGTCACCGAACTGTGACGAAGTGAGCAGGGGAGAGCCTTTCTTCACGCCATCGGCGGCCGAATGGAGACGTATG
>CAZRHL010000157.1:0-766 GCA_964600005.1 uncultured Demequinaceae bacterium | reverse complement strand
AGGAGCCGACGCCATGATTGAGTTCCTCGGATGGTGGGCTGCCGCGTCGATCGTCGTGGGATCCGGTCTCACCGCGTGGATGGTGCACCTCAACTTCCGGGCTCATTGAGCCCTTCCTGCGACGCGCGCAGGCCCGTTCAGAGCGGCTATGCTGGGTAGGTTCGGTCGGTGACGTGGAGCTCCTCTGCGAATAATGACCGACGGCTTTGACGATGAGCGCGGCTGACTGTATTGTGGATGCTCGTGCCCGCGTCGTCGGGCCCTCACGCGCGCCTTTTCGAAGGCGCCACCACCAAGGTGCGACACGCCCGGGCGCGGGGGTCGGGCCGACGACATGACAAGCGTTCGATAACGACAGACGGAGAAGTAGTGCCTACGATTCAGCAGTTGGTGCGCAAGGGGCGTAGCCCCAAGGCGTCCACGAGCAAGACGCCCGCCCTCAAGGGCAGCCCGCAGCGACGTGGTGTGTGCACCCGCGTGTACACCACCACCCCCAAGAAGCCGAACTCGGCCTTGCGTAAGGTCGCGCGTGTTCGCCTGTCCTCGGGCATCGAGGTCACTGCTTACATTCCGGGCGAAGGCCACAACCTGCAGGAGCACTCGATCGTGCTCGTGCGCGGTGGCCGTGTGAAGGACCTCCCCGGTGTGCGCTACAAGATCGTCCGTGGCTCGCTTGACACCCAGGGCGTGAAGAACCGCAAGCAGGCTCGTAGCCGCTACGGCGCGAAGATGGAGAAGAAGAAGTAATGCCTCGCAAGGGACCGGC
>CAZRHL010000156.1:0-3149 GCA_964600005.1 uncultured Demequinaceae bacterium | reverse complement strand
CGGTGGCGTCCACGCCCCGCACGTTCGACCGTCAGTCGAACGAGTGGAAGGACGGGGAGACCCTGTTCATGCGCTGCTCTTTGTGGCGCGAGGCCGCGGAGAACGTGGCTGAGTCGCTCACCAAGGGCATGCGGGTCATCGTGACCGGCCGTCTGGTGTCGCGTTCGTGGGAAGCAAACGGCGAGAAGCGCACCGTGATGGAGCTTCAGGTTGACGAGGTCGGCCCGTCGCTTCGTTACGCCACGGCCAAGGTCAACCGCACCCAGCGTGCAGGTGGCGGCGGCGGTGGTGGCTTCGGTGGCGGTGGCGGCGGTGGTGGCGGCTACGCAGGTTCGCCTGCAGGTGGCGCCGACAACGACCCCTGGGCTTCCGCTCCGGCTTCCGACGAGCCTCCGTTCTAACAGCGACGGCTAGTCGCAGACACTTCTTGATGTAAAAGGAAACACAGCAATGGCAAAGATCGATACGCGTAAGCCGCGTAAGAAGGTCAACCCGCTGAAGGCCGCCAAGGTCACCAAGGTTGACTACAAGGACACCGCACTTCTTCGGAAGTTCATCTCGGACCGCGGCAAGATCCGTTCGCGTCGCGTCACGGGTGTCACCGTCCAGGAGCAGCGCCAGATCGCCCGCGCCATCAAGGTGGCGCGTGAGCTGGCCCTACTCCCCTACGCCGGCTCCGGCCGCTAAGGGAGGCTCCTCATGGCAAAGCTCATCCTCACCCACGAGGTCACCGGCCTCGGTGTTGCAGGCGACGTTGTGGTGGTGAAGGACGGTTACGCCCGTAACTTCCTCATCCCCCGCAAGCTCGCGACCCCGTGGTCCGCTGGTGCCGAGAAGTCCATCGACGCAATGCGCAAGGCGCAGCGCGCTCGTGAACTGCACTCCATCGAGGACGCCCAGGCTGCGCGTGACGCGCTCCAGGCGAAGCCGGTGGTTGTGTCGGCCAAGGCGGGCGAATCCGGTCGTCTCTTCGGCGCGATCACCACTGGTGACATCGCCGCTGCGATCGGCGACCGCGCCAAGGTGGACAAGCGCCGCATCCAGATCGCCCAGCCCATCAAGGCTGTTGGCGAGTACCAGGTGAAGGTCTCGCTTCACGCGGATGTCGCCGCAACGGTTGACGTCCAGGTGGTCGCTGCGAAGTAGCGCAAACCGACATCGCAAGGCCCCGCGGTCGCCCTCGTGCAGGGTGGCGCGGGGCCTTGCTGTTTCTCCCCGGCCGACGCTGTGGATAGATCGCGTGAAGGCCCGCCACGGCGTCGGGCGCGACACGCCGGGCGCGACACGCCGACGACTTTGTCCCCGTCGATATCCCCACCCGAAGAAGTGGCAACATGCCAGGTAAAGCCGCTTTTTCGACATTGAGTTCTCGACAATTCACAAGTTTGTCCACAGGGAGGTCGGCGGGTCTCCCCAATGGGTCGTGAGGCCGTCCACAATTGTCCCCGGCGCTGTCCACGGGTCACCGTTTGGTGACCATGCCGGGCCTCCCTAGAGTTCCTGTCGGACCCCGGTGGCAGACTCGCAACTGCGAGGCGGGACAGGCAAAGGAGGCGGTGTGTCGATCGACGAGCTGGAAGCGACATACAGTTCGCGGACGCTCGAGCGCACCCCCCCGCAGAACGTCGAAGCAGAGCAGTCGGTGCTTGGCGCCATGATGCTGTCGAAGGACGCGATGGCGGACGTCATTGAGACAGTGCGCGCCAATGACTTCTACCGCCCCGCCCACGAGACGATCTTTGACACCGCCATCAAGCTCTACAACGCGGGTGACCCGGTGGACGCCCTCACCGTCGGTGCGGAGCTGCAACGCAACGGCCAACTCGCCAAGATCGGCGGGGCCGAGTACCTCCACACGCTCATCTCGATCGTGCCGTCGGCGGCGTCGGCCGGGTACTACGCGCGGCTCGTGCGCGAGCAAGCGATCCTGCGCAAATTGGTGGAGGCGGGCACCCGCATCGCCAACATGGGCTACGACGCCGATGGCGCCGAGGTGGACGACGTTGTCGATAGCGCGCAATCCGAGATCTTTGCTGTCACCGAGCGTCGCAACTCCGAGGATTACTTGCCTATTGGCGACATCATGGAGCACACCCTCGAGCAAGTGGACGCAGCGTCGAGCCGGGACGGGCAGATGCTTGGCATCCCCACCGGCTTCCGCCAGCTCGATGACCTGACGGGCGGCTTCCAGGCAGGCCAGATGATCGTCATCGCCGCGCGTCCTGCGATTGGCAAGTCCACGCTCGGCCTCGACATTGCGCGCGCCGCGAGCATTGACGCGGGCAAGGCGTCGGTCATCTTCTCTCTCGAAATGAGCCGCGAGGAGATCACCAAGCGCATGCTTGCCGCAGAGGCGGGCGTCAAGCTGACCAAGCTCACCAAGGGGCCGATGAACCCCGACGACTGGCAGCGTCTGGCATCAACGGCAGCACGAGTGGCCAAGGCGCCGCTCTTCATTGACGACAGCCCCAACATGTCGCTCATGGAGATTCGCGCCAAGTGCCGTCGCCTCAAGCAACAGCACAACCTCAGCCTTGTGGTGGTCGACTACCTCCAGTTGATGAGCTCGGGCCGCAAGGTCGAGTCCCGCCAGCAAGAGGTGTCCGAGTTCTCGCGCGCTCTCAAGTTGCTTGCCAAAGAGATCGAAGTCCCGGTGATCGCGATTTCGCAGTTGAACCGTGGCCCCGAGCAGCGCACCGAGAAGAAGCCGATGCTGTCGGACATGCGTGAATCAGGTGCGATCGAGCAGGATGCCGACATCGTCATCCTGCTTCACCGCGATGACGCCTATGACCGCGACAACCGCCCTGGCGAAGCGGACTTCATCGTCGCGAAGCACCGCGCGGGGCCCACCGACACCATCGCGGTCGCGTTCAAGAAGGACTACGCGCACTTCGCCGATATGGCACCTGACCTGTAGCGCCTGTGGAGACGGGCGCGCGAACGCTTGCGACCGGTAAGGTACGGACCACACGTCAAATTGAGGGGGAAGTATGTCCGATCAGCCTGCCGCTCCGGTGTCTGCGCCATCGTCGCGCGTGCCGTGGATTGTCGCCGGTGTCTCATGGGTTGCGACTCTCGCATTGGTCGCGGTCCTCATTGTTGGCGGCTCAGGTGGAGGAGCCGCGAGCGGTTCGGGCGCCGCTGCT
>CAZRHL010000155.1:2125-3164 GCA_964600005.1 uncultured Demequinaceae bacterium | reverse complement strand
GCTCGCGATCGAGATGGTCGCGCAGGTCATCGTCGTCGTCCTGTGGTACCGCCTGATGAAGCCTGCTGGTGTCACATTGACACTGGTCGCGACGGCTTTGGGCATTGTCGGAGTGGCGATCAAGACAGTTGCACGTGCCGGCCTGATCGCGCCCTTGTTCATTGAGCACCATGGGCTGCTTGAGAATGGCTTCACTGCCGAACAGCGGGCGGACATCGCAGGTGCGGCAGTCACGGCAGGGGATATCGCGTCGGGCATCGGCGTGCTGTTCCTCGGTGCCTCTACCGTCTGCTTCAGCGTCTTGATGTACCGATCGGGCTATGTCCCGCGTGCGATCGGCGCGGTCGCGGGCGTCGCCGCCCTCGGATGGCTTGTGTTTGCCGATCCCGTTCTCGGTTCTGACTTGTTCATGCCGATCTCGATGGTGGCGCTCGTCGGCGCGCTCACCCTCGTTGTACGCTTCCTCGGATGGGGCGTCGATGACGAGGTGTGGGCGGCACGCGCCGCTGCCCTATAGCGCTCCCCGGCGCTTCTTGCAAGCATCTAGTGGACAATTCTAGGAATACCCACTAGGCTCTCAAGTTGCGCTGTCTATCGCCCTGCCCTCATATGCCTACCTGGCGCGCGCCCGCTGGTCACCAGCGCAGACGCCCCAGGGTCCGGTGGAGCCGTGGTTAAGGCAACGCGGAACCGATCCATCGTCATGGGAAGGACGACCCCTTGGCTGCCTCGCGCACCGATTCCGCATCCGCCACTCGCACCTCAACCCGCGTCTCTTTTGCCCAAGTCTCTGAGCCTGTAGAGGTCCCTAACCTCATCGGCCTGCAGACGGAGTCATTCGATTGGCTCCTCGGCAACAAGGCGTGGCAGGCCCGCGTTGAAGCCGCCAAGAAGGCCGGCCGCAACGACGTTCCTGAGGTCGCTGGTCTTGACGAGATCTTCGCGGAGATCTCACCCATTGAGGACTTTGGCCAGACCATGTCCCTCAGCTTCTCTGACCCGTATTTCGAAGAGCCCCGCCACACTCCCGAGGAGTGCA
>CAZRHL010000155.1:0-2115 GCA_964600005.1 uncultured Demequinaceae bacterium | reverse complement strand
GCGCGAGATCAAGTCTCAGACCGTGTTCATGGGTGCCGTCCCGCTGATGACTGAGCGTGGCACGTTCATCCTCAACGGCACCGAGCGCGTTGTGGTGTCGCAGCTGGTCCGTTCCCCCGGTGTCTACTTCGAGTCGACCCCCGACAAGACGTCCGACAAGGACATTTTCACCGCCAAGGTGATTCCGTCGCGTGGTGCATGGCTCGAGTTTGAGATCGACAAGCGCGACGCCGTCGGCGTGCGCGTCGACCGCAAGCGCAAGCAGTCCGTCACCCTCTTCCTCAAGGCCCTCGGTCTTACCACCGAGCAGATTGCCGAGGAGTTCAAGGACTACCCGTCGGTTCTCGAGACTCTCGAGAAGGACACGGTCCACAACCAGGAAGACGCACTCGTTGACCTCTACCGCAAGCTTCGTCCGGGCGAGCCGCCCACGGTGGAGGCCGGTCAGAACCTGCTCAACAACTTCTACTTCAGCCCCAAGCGCTACGACCTCGCGAAGGTCGGCCGCTTCAAGCTGAACAAGAAGCTTGGCCTCGACAAGGCGCTCGCGGACTCGGTGCTCGGCATTGACGACATCGTCGCGACCGTCAAGTACATCGCGGCGGCCCACGCCGGCCACAAGACGCTTGCTGGCGCAGGCGGCGAGGTCCTCGTCGAGACGGACGACATCGACCACTTCGGCAACCGTCGCATCCGTGCGGTCGGTGAGTTGATCCAGAACCAGATCCGTACCGGCCTGTCCCGTATGGAGCGCGTCGTCCGGGAACGCATGACGACGCAGGACGTCGAGGCGATCACGCCGCAGACGCTGATCAACACCCGCCCCGTGGTGGCTGCCATTCGCGAGTTCTTCGGCACCTCGCAGCTGTCGCAGTTCATGGACCAGAACAACCCGCTTGCGGGCCTCACTCACAAGCGCCGCCTGTCGGCGCTCGGCCCGGGTGGTCTGAGCCGTGACCGTGCCGGCATGGAAGTGCGTGACGTTCACCCGTCGCACTACGGCCGCATGTGCCCCATCGAGACCCCTGAAGGCCCGAACATCGGTCTGATCGGCTCGCTCGCGTCCTTCGGTCGCATCAACCCGCTCGGCTTCGTCGAGACGCCGTACCGCAAGGTCAAGGGCGGCAAGGTCACCGATGAGATCGACTACCTCACCGCTGACGACGAGGACCGCTACGTCATCGCCCAGGCGAACGCCATGCTCGACAACAAGGGTCAGTTCGTCGAGGAGCGCGTGCTCGTGCGCGCCAATGGTGGCGAGGTCGAGTTCGTCGCGCCCGAGGCCGTCGATTACATGGACGTCTCGCCGCGCCAGATGGTGTCGGTCGCGACCGCTCTCATCCCGTTCCTTGAGCACGACGACGCGAACCGCGCCCTCATGGGTGCGAACATGCAGCGCCAGGCCGTTCCGCTCGTTCGTTCCGAGGCGCCGCTCGTCGGCACCGGCATGGAGCGTCGCGCCGCGGTCGACGCTGGTGACGTGGTCGTCGCCACCAAGCCGGGCGTCGTGACGGAAGTTGCCTCGGACCTCGTGACCGTTGCAAACGACGATGGCACGACGGGCTCGTACCGCATCGCCAAGTTCGAGCGTTCGAACCAGGGCACGAGCTACAACCAGCGCGTCATCGTTGACGAAGGCGATCGCCTCGAGGTGGGAACGGTCATCGCAGATGGCCCCGCCACCGACCAGGGTGACCTCGCACTCGGCAAGAACGTCCTCGTGGCGTTCATGTGCTGGGAGGGCCACAACTTCGAGGACGCGATCATCCTGTCGCAGCGCCTCGTGCAGGACGACGTCCTCTCCTCGATTCACATCGAGGAGCACGAGGTCGACGCCCGTGACACGAAGCTCGGCCCCGAGGAGATCACGCGCGACATCCCCAACGCGTCGGAAGAGGTCCTCGCAGACCTCGACGAACGTGGCATCGTGCGCATCGGTGCGGAGGTCCGCGCGGGCGACATCCTCGTCGGCAAGGTGACCCCCAAGGGCGAGACCGAGCTGACCCCTGAGGAGCGCCTGCTCCGTGCGATCTTCGGTGAGAAGGCACGCGAAGTGCGTGACACCTCGCTCAAGGTTCCTCACGGCGAGTCCGACACCGTCATCGGTGTCCGCGT
>CAZRHL010000154.1:0-3295 GCA_964600005.1 uncultured Demequinaceae bacterium | reverse complement strand
CGCGGTATCCGGCCGGCCACGTCGTCATCTCACCCCTGATCTACGGAGACAGCAATGACGCTCGTCGCAGGAGTCGACTCCTCCACCCAGAGCTGCAAGGTGGTCATTCGTGACCTCGCCTCGGGTGACGTGGTCCGCAGTGGCCGCGCCTCGCACCCGGACGGCACCGAAGTTCACCCCGATCACTGGTGGACGGCCTTGCTCGCCGCCATTGACGACGCCGGCGGCCTTGACGACGTCGCCGCGATCAGCGTCGGCGGACAGCAGCACGGCATGGTCGCGCTTGACGCCCAAGGAAACGTGGTGCGCGAGGCCCTGCTGTGGAACGACACGCGTTCAGCCGGAGCCGCCCAGGACCTCATCGCCGAGTTCGGTACTGACGCCCTCGTCGAGCGGTCCGGGCTCGTTCCCGTCGCGTCATTCACCTCAACCAAGCTTCGCTGGCTGCGGGACAACGAGCCGGATAACGCCAAGCGCGTTGCCGCCGTCGCCCTCCCGCATGACTGGCTGACGTGGCGCCTCATGGGCTACGGACCCGAGGGCGATTCGCCGCTCGGCGCCAAGCTCGACGCTCTCACCACCGACAGGTCCGACGCCTCGGGCACCGGCTACTGGAACCCGGCGACGGGGGAGTACGACCGTGACCTGTTGATCGCCGCTCTCGGCCACGACGTCGTCGTGCCCCGGGTCGTCGCACCGAACGAGAGCGCCGGAAAGGTCGCGTACAACGGGCCCACCGACATCGTCGTCGGCCCTGGTGCTGGCGACAACGCGGGCGCTGGCCTCGGCCTCGGCGCTGGTGAAGGCGACGTGGTCGTGTCGCTTGGCACCTCCGGGACCGTCTTTGCTGTGACCCCCGAGCCGGTGCGCGACGCGACCGGCACCATCGCTGGATTCGCCGACGCTGCGGGTCAGTTCCTGCCGCTTGTCGCCACCCTCAACGCGGCGCGTGTGCTCGACTCCGCCACCCGTCTTCTCGAGGTCGACTTCGATGGACTGGCCGAACTCGCACTGTCGGCCGAGCCGGGTGCAGGCGGCGTCACGCTCGTCCCCTATTTTGAAGGCGAGCGCACTCCCAACCGTCCCGATGCAACGGCGAGCCTCCTCGGTCTCACCTTGGCGTCGGCGACGCGCGCCAACATCGCGCGCGCACACGTGGAAGGAATGCTGTGCGGTCTCGCTGACGGCGTCGATGCGGTGCGCGCCCATGGGCTCGACGCGAAGCGCATCCTGCTGGTCGGCGGCGCGGCCTTCAATCCGGCCGTTGGCCGAGCAGCAGCGCAGGTCTTCGGCCTGCCGATCGACATCCCGAAGCCAGGCGAGTACGTCGCCATGGGTGCCACTGTTCAGGCGGCGTGGGCACTCACCGGTGAACGCCCCGCGTGGCAGGTGGCGATGGACACGCACATCGACCCCGATCCGCAGCCGGTAGTGCGCGAGCAGTACCGACGTGCGACGGAACAGCTCTACGGGCAGTAGCCCACTCTCACTCCCGGTCCGCGGCGGCCGTCACCCACGTGGTGGCGGTCGCCGTGTGGCGTTTCAGGACGTGGGGAGGGGTAGTGCCGACGCTGGGAGGAGGCGGCGCGCGGGATCAGGCGCGCGGACGATCAGGCGCGCGGGGGAGCGGTGCTGGCGCGCACGACGAGTTCCACGTCCATGCGGATGTGGTGTTCGTGCTCGCGGCCCTCGAGGATGTCGAGAAGCATCGTCATCGCGGCCGCGCCCATGTCCTGGAGCGGCTGACGCACCGTGGTGAGCGGGGGCTCGCACAAGGCAGCGTCGGGAATGTCGTCGAAGCCCACCACGGAAAGGTCGCGCGGAACCGACATGCCAAGTTCCTTCGCCTCTTCGATCACACGCATGGCGGTGACGTCGTTGGCGGCGATGACCGCGGTGGGAGGCTCGGGAAGGGTGAGGAAGTCTTCGGCGATACGCAAGGCGGCGTCGGGGTCATAGCGCGAGTCGCGCACGAGCTCTTCCTCAACCGGGATGCCAGCCAGACGCATTGCCTCGCGGAAGCCTGCCTCACGCAGCTGCGAAGAATCGAGCTCCTCACGTCCGCCAAGGAACGCGATGCGGCGGTGACCCAGCGAAATGAGGTGTTGGGTCGCGGCGCGAGATCCGCCGAAGCTGTCGCAGTCGATGGTGGGAAGCCAGTGCGGGCCGTAGTGAGGGTCCACTGCGACCACGGGCACGCTGATGGCGGTGTCGAGCGACGTGGGCGTGACGACAACGGCTGCGTCGATGAGCGTGCCGCCGAGCCGTGCGAGCGAACGCTTCTCCCATGCCGGGACTTCGCCGCCTGCGTACGAAAGGAGGTCGTACTGCGTGTTGCGTGTCGCTTTCGCGGCGCCCTTGATCAACTCAGCGCTGTACGGCTCGAAGTCCGCGACGAGGATCCCAAGAACGTTGGTGCGGGAGCTGCGAAGCCCCGAGGCGCCGAGGTTGCCGACGTAGCCGAGCTCGTCGATTACCTCTTGTACCAGGGCCATTGTCTCTTTTGCGACACCGTATCGACCGTTGACGACCTTTGAAACGGTCGCCACTGAGACGCCAGCCTTCGCGGCGACGTCAGCGAGTTTCACCCGACCGGTCGGTCCCATGGCTGAGATGCTACACCGTTCTTTTCATCGTTGTGAAAACGTTATCGATAAGGTTTGACGAGCCAAACAACGCGTGCAAGAGTGAGCACGTTCGGCATGGTCAATGACGACTGAAAGGAACCGCAATGGCGAACATGCGACGCTACGGCGTCTTCGCGGCAGTAGCCGCTTCGTCCGCTCTGTTGCTTGCTGCGTGCAGCTCAGGTGGCGACGACGACAAATCCCCCGCCGCGTCGGGTGGTGCAACGGGCTCAGACAAGGCTCCCGTCACCATCACGTGGTGGCACAACGCAACCGCAGACCCGGCGCTGGGCTTCTGGCAATCGGTCGCTGACGAGTTCGAAGCTCTGAACCCCCACGTGACGGTTAACGTCGAGGGCATTCAGAACGAGGACCTCCAGCGCACCCGCATTCCTGTTGCTCTGCAGTCCGGTGAAGCTCCCGACCTGTTCCAGCAGTGGGGCGGCGGCGAAATGGTTGCACAGGTGGCTGACAACTACCTGAAGGACCTCACTGGCATGGTTGACGACGATGTGGCCCGCCTGGGTGGCTCGGTTGCCCCGTGGCAGGTTGACGGCAAGACCTACGGTCTTCCGTACCAGTTCGGTCCTGAGGGCATCTGGTACCGCCCCTCGCTGTTCGAGCAGGCTGGCATCGACGGTACGCCGGAGACGCTGTCTGAGCTCAGC
>CAZRHL010000153.1:2203-3339 GCA_964600005.1 uncultured Demequinaceae bacterium | reverse complement strand
CCTTCTTCTCCTCAGCCATCAGTCAACCTCCTCCACAGTCACCAGGTGGCTTACGGCGCGGACCATGCCACGGATCTCCGGGCGGTCCTCCTTCACCACAATGTCACCAATGCGCTTCAGACCCAGCGAGCGCAACGTCTCGCGGTGCTGAGGCTTGGTACCGATCTCTGAACGCTTCTGCGTCACCTTGAGACGAGGCATCACTTCACCCCCGCAGCACGGGCGCGCAGCAGGATGGCGGGCGCCACTTCTTCAACGGTCTTGCCACGGCGTGCAGCCACAGCCTCCGGCATCTCAAGACGCTTCAACGCGTCCACGGTCGCGTGGACGATGTTGATCGCGTTCGAGGAACCGGGCGACTTCGACAGCACATCGTGAATGCCTGCGCACTCGAGCACCGCACGCACCGGACCACCGGCGATCACACCGGTACCGGGAGCAGCGGGACGCAAGAACACGACACCTGCGGCGGCCTCACCCTGCACAGCGTGCGGGATGGTGGCCTGGATGCGGGGGACGCGGAAGAACGAACGCTTCGCTTCCTCGACACCCTTGGAGATTGCCGCGGGCACCTCCTTGGCCTTGCCGTAGCCGACGCCGACGTTGCCTTCGCCGTCGCCCACCACAACGAGGGCGGTGAAGCTGAAGCGACGACCACCCTTCACGACCTTGGAGACGCGGTTGATCGTGACGACGCGCTCGATGAACTTGTTCTCGGGCTCGTTACCGCCGCGGCCTCCGCCACGACGCGAGTTGTTCTCAGCCATGTCTTTCCTTCACTCCTCGTCCCGGCTACAGGGCCAGGCCACCCTCTCGGGCGCCATCGGCCACCGCCGCGACGCGGCCGTGGTACTGGTTTCCGCCACGGTCAAACACAACGGCTTCGATCCCAGCGGCCTTCGCACGCTCGGCGACGAGCTGACCGACCTTGGAGGCCTTGGCAGTCTTGTCGCCCTTGAGCGCGCGCACATCGGCCTCGAGGGTCGATGCAGACGCGAGGGTCTTGCCGATCGTGTCGTCCACCACCTGAGCCACCATGTGGCGCGCGGAACGCGTCACCACGAGGCGGGGGCGTGCAGCCGTGCCGCTGATCTTCTTGCGCAAGCGGAAGTGACGACGCTTGCGCGCAATCCCCG
>CAZRHL010000153.1:0-2193 GCA_964600005.1 uncultured Demequinaceae bacterium | reverse complement strand
CTTGATCGTGATACCCATTACTTCTTCCCCGCCTTTCCGGCCTTGCGGCGAACCTGCTCGCCGGCGTAGCGGACACCCTTGCCCTTGTACGGCTCAGGCTTACGGATCTTGCGAATGTTTGCGGCCGTCTCGCCCACCAGCTGCTTGTCGATGCCAGACACCGCGAACTTGGTGGGTGACTCGACGGTGAAGGTGATGCCCTGCGGGGCGTCAACCACCACGGGGTGCGAGAACCCGAGGGCAAACTCGAGCGAGGAGCCCTTGAGCGCGACACGGTAACCCGTGCCAACGATCTCGAGCTTCTTCTCGTAGCCCTCGGTCACGCCCGTCACCATGTTGGCGATGAGGGTGCGCGTGAGGCCGTGCAACGACTTGCTGAGGCGCTCGTCGTTCGGACGGTTGACGGCGATCTCGCCGTCGGCGTGCTCCACGATGATCGGTTCCTTGACCGTGAGCGACAAGGTGCCCTTGGGGCCCTTCACCGTCACGTCGGAGCCGTCAATCTTCACGTCCACTCCGGAGGGAACCGGAACGGGGTACTTGCCAATGCGTGACATTGTCAGTGCTCTCCTTTCCCGGTTACCAGACCCAGGCGACGACTTCGCCGCCCACGCCCTTCTTTTCAGCCTCACGGTCGGTCAACAGACCCGAGGAAGTGGACAGAATGGCCACGCCCAGGCCACCGAGGACCTTGGGGAGGTTGTTTGCCTTTGCGTACACGCGCAGGCCGGGCTTCGACACGCGGCGCACGCCAGCGAGGGCGCGCTCACGGTTCGGGCCGTACTTGAGCGTGAGCGTCAGGGTCTTGCCCACCTCGGCGTCCGTCGTGGACGAGCCGGTGATGTAGCCCTGTTCCTCCAGGATCTTGGCGATGTTCGCCTTGATCTTGGAGTGCGGCATCGAGACCTGCTCGTGGTACGCCGCGTTCGCGTTGCGCAGACGCGTCAGCATGTCTGCGATCGGGTCGGTCATTGTCATGAGTGAGTCACTCTTCCTCGCCGTGGTTTCCGCATGATCGCGGACCTGTGGCGTAGTTGATTACCAGCTGCTCTTGGTGATGCCCGGGAGCTCGCCGCGGTGCGCCATTTCACGGAAGCACACACGGCAAAGGCCGAACTTGCGGTACACGGAGTGCGGACGTCCACACCGCTGGCACCGGGTGTATGCGCGCACCGGGAACTTCGGCTTGCGGGACGCCTTCACCTTCAGGGCGGTCTTCGCCATGGCTACTTCTCCTTGAAGGGGAAGCCCAGCTGCGTGAGCAGCGAGCGACCCTCGTCGTCGTTGGTGGCGGACGTGACGATGGTGATGTCCATGCCGCGCACGCGGTCGATCTTGTCCTGGTCGATCTCGTGGAACATCGACTGCTCCGTGAGGCCGAACGTGTAGTTGCCGCGACCGTCGAACTGCTTGGGGCTGAGGCCACGGAAGTCACGGATACGGGGAAGCGCCGTCGACAGCAGACGGTCGAGGAACTCCCACATCCGGTCACCGCGAAGTGTGACGTGAGCGCCGATGGCCTGGCCCTCACGCAGCTTGAACTGCGCGATGGACTTCTTCGCCTTGGTGATCTGCGGCTTCTGGCCGGTGATCGCGGTGAGGTCGCGGATCGCGCCCTCGATGAGCTTCGAGTCCTTAGCGGCCTCGCCCACACCCATGTTCACGTCGACCTTGACGAGGCCGGGCACCTGCATGATGTTGGCGTAGCCGAACTCTTCATGCAGATGCGCGACGATCTGGTCGCGGTAGGTGGTCTTCAGGCGCGGCGTAGTGGTGTCGGTCGCCATCAGTCGATGTCCTTACCCGAGCGCTTGGCGACACGGACACGCTTGGTGCGCGTGCGGCCGTCCTGCTCGACCTGCTCCGTGCGGTAGCCCACACGGGTGCCCTTCTTGGTCTCCGGGTCAACAAGCATCACATTCGAGATGTGAAGCGGCGCCTCGATGGTGACGATGCCGCCCTCCATGTTGTCGCGACGCGTTCCCGGCTTGATGTGACGCTGGATGCGCTGCACGCCCTCGACGACCACGCGGTCGCTGTCCTTCAGGACCTCGAGAACGCGACCCTGCTGGCCACGGTCACGCCCGGCGATGACGACAACGAGGTCGCCCTTCTTGATCTTCGCCATGATCAGATCACCTCCGGAGCCAACGACACGATCTTCATGAAACGTCGGTCACGCAGTTCACGTCC
>CAZRHL010000152.1:0-3446 GCA_964600005.1 uncultured Demequinaceae bacterium | reverse complement strand
GTGTATCGCACTGAACGCGTACCAAGGGACCCCAACGGGTCAACCCTGTACCGTCACCTTCAGCACGGAAATCCACACGTACAACCCGTGGCCGACTGTCAGCGCTTACGGCTTCCGTTTCGCCGTCACCACGGCGGCACCTTCATGGGCCATCGTTATTAACACGGCGCATTCATCGCTGCCGCAAATCGGAGTCACATCCATTCATTCCAACGGCAACCCCATGACGGGCTTCTGCTCGGGCACCGTCTTCACCGGCTACAAGAACACCGGGTGGAACTCCAACGACGGCTACATGGTGATGCGCAACGACGGTGGTTCCTACGGCACTCGCCTCTGCCCGTAACTCGCACCGACGCTAGGACGTCGCCCACGTGATGGGCGGCGCGCCGTGAGTCGCGAGGAGCTCGTTGGCGCGTGAGAACGGCCGCGAACCGAAGAATCCGCGGGAGGCACTGAGCGGACTCGGGTGCGGTGACGCGATCTGGGGGATGTCGCCGAGGAGCGGCGCGAGGTTCTGCGCATCACGACCCCACAAGATCGCGACGAGTGGCCCGCCACGATCTGCAAGGCAACGGATCGCATGCTCGGTGAATGCCTCCCACCCTTTGCCGCGATGGGATCCAGCCGCGCCCGGCGCCACCGTCAAGCACCTGTTGAGGAGCATGACGCCTTGATCCGCCCAAGAACTGAGGTCTCCGGTCACCATCCGCTCGCCCGTGTCTGCCTGGAGTTCGCGCGCAATGTTTGCGAGCGAGCGTGGCATGGGCTGGCCGCGCTGCACCGAGAACGCGAGGCCCATCGCGTCGCCGGGAGTGGGATAGGGGTCCTGGCCAACGATGAGCACGCGCACCTGCGCGAGCGGCCGTGTGAAGGCATTGAGGATCGCGTTCGCGGCAGGCAAGTAGTGGCGTCCAGCGGCCAGCTCCTCCCGAAGGAAGCCGCCGACGCTGGCGAGAATCGGCGCGACAGGCTCCAAAGCGTCGGCCCAGTCAGGAGCCACCTGCTGACGCCAGCTGTCACTCATGAGGTCAGCGTAACGAGGGCATGGGGGACCCACATCCGCAAATGACATCCATGTGATTCACGAGTAAAGTGGTCGGCATGTCAGCCGCCGTGCACGCAACCGCCCCGGCGGGCGCCGTACTCGCAGAGCGTGACGCCCGCATCCTCGCCTTCGAACGTCAGTGGTGGCGCTTCGCTGGCTCCAAAGAGGACGCGATCCGTGAGGAATTCTCGATGACGGCCACGGAGTACTACCAAGTCCTCAACGCCCTCATCGACACCGAGGCCGCGCTCGCGCATGACCCGATGCTGGTCAAGCGGTTGCGTCGCATGCGCACCACTCGCCAGCGGGGACGCGCGAGCCGCGCGCTCGACAGTCTCCGTTAGGGGTACCGTTTCCACGTGTCACAGTTCGAGCGCGACGAATTCGACGAGATCGCTGCCCAGCGGGGCCCCATTGGCGTGCACCGCAAGAAGAGTTCGCCGTGGAACACCGTCATCGCTGCGTTCGCGGTCCTCATCATCGCGGGCGGCCTCGGCTACGCCTACGTCATCTATCTGTGGCGTGCCGACGGCAATGAGGGCCTCCCTCCCGTGGGCGATGTCTCTGCCCCCACCATCACGCAGACGCAGGTCACTCTTCCCACCGAAGACCCGGCAATCTTGTCGCCGGCGCCCACCGAGCCATCCGAGTCGCCGACGCCGACCGCGACTGTCGAGCCGATTCGCTACGACACGGAGATCGCCGTCCTCAACGGTGCCGGGGTGTCAGGCCTTGCCGCCGCGAATGCTGACGCCCTCACGGGTGCCGGCTACACGACCGTGAGTGCGGGCAACCTCACCGCGAACAAGCCCGCCGCGAACGTTGTGCGCTATGCCGATC
Source organism: uncultured Demequinaceae bacterium (assembly GCA_964600005.1). Classification (GTDB taxonomy): domain Bacteria; phylum Actinomycetota; class Actinomycetes; order Actinomycetales; family Demequinaceae; genus Demequina. Next base: position 1,558 of record CAZRHL010000152.1, on the reverse strand, counting down.
CGATCTACGAGCAGACCGCGATCGACGTGGCCGCCAAGCTCGGCATCTCGACCGTGGAGCGAGGGGTGACGCCTGAAGGCTCCATCACCGTGCTCCTCGTCACCAAGAACCTGGGCTAAGCCTCTTCTCCGCCTTCCTCGAGCCGCGTCGAGGAGACTTTTGCCGCCCGCGAAACACGGCGTCGGCCATTTGCACTCTCCGGGTGAGAGTGCCAGAATCTCATTAGCACTCGACCCACTTGAGTGCTAAGACTTCGGCGCTGACGATGAGGCGCATGACCGGCGTGACGTGAACGCCCGGGAGTGCGTCGTCCGTCGCGGGCATCGGCTGCGCCAACTACCCATCGAAAGAGGAACACACACCCATGGCAAAGATCATTGCCTTCGATGAGGAGGCCCGCCGCGGTATGGAGCGGGGCATGAATGCCCTCGCTGACGCGGTCAAGGTCACCCTCGGCCCAAAGGGCCGCAACGTGGTGCTCGAGAAGAAGTGGGGCGCTCCCACCATCACCAACGATGGCGTGTCCATCGCCAAGGAGATTGAGCTCGACGAGCCTTTCGAGAAGATCGGTGCCGAGCTCGTCAAGGAAGTTGCAAAGAAGACGGACGACGTCGCCGGTGACGGAACCACCACCGCAACGGTGCTGGCTCAGGCGCTCGTGTCGCAGGGTCTCAAGAACGTTGCCGCTGGCGCGAACCCGATCGCTCTCAAGAAGGGCATCGAGAAGGCCGTTGAGGCCGTCACCGCCGAGCTGCTGAAGGCCGCCAAGGAAGTGGAGACCAAGGAGCAGATCGCTGCGACCGCTGGTATCTCCGCTGGCGACCCGACCATCGGTGAGCTGATCGCCGAGGCCATGGACAAGGTCGGCAAGGAAGGCGTCATCACCGTCGAGGAGTCCTCGGCTCTGGGCCTCGAGCTCGAGCTCACCGAGGGCATGCGCTTCGACAAGGGCTTCCTCTCCGCCTACTTCGTGACCGACGCTGAGCGTCAGGAAGCCGTCCTCGAGGACCCCTACGTCCTGCTCGTCGAGTCGAAGATCTCGAACGTCAAGGACCTCGTGCCGGTGCTCGAGAAGGTCATGCAGTCCGGCAAGCCGCTGCTCATCGTCGCTGAGGACGTCGAGTCCGAGGCCCTCGCCACGCTCGTGGTCAACAAGATCCGCGGCACCTTCAAGGCCGTCGCGGTCAAGGCCCCCGGCTTCGGCGACCGCCGCAAGGCGATGCTGCAGGACATGGCCATCCTCACGGGTGCCACCGTCATCTCCGAGTCCGTCGGACTCTCGCTTGAGAACACCACCCTTGACCTGCTCGGCCAGGCTCGCAAGGTGGTTGTCACCAAGGACGAGACCACGATCGTCGAGGGCGCTGGCTCGCCCGAGCAGATCGAGGGCCGCGTCAAGCAGATCCGCACCGAGATCGAGAACTCGGACTCGGACTACGACCGCGAGAAGCTGCAGGAGCGCCTTGCCAAGCTCGCTGGTGGTGTGGCCGTCATCAAGGCCGGCGCTGTCACCGAGGTGGAGCTCAAGGAGCGCAAGCACCGCATCGAGGACGCCGTC
>CAZRHL010000151.1:0-3523 GCA_964600005.1 uncultured Demequinaceae bacterium | reverse complement strand
GCGAGTCGACTCGCAACAAAGGCGGCCGGCAACAGGAGTGCCGCGCTCGCGATGAGCGGCCACGCTGACAGTGCAGGCGTGAAGCCCGGCTCGACGAAGCCGTTCCGGCGCAGGAGCGGGACGAGCGCGTATGCTCCGCCATACCCAGCACCTGAGCCCAGGATGATCGCCGCCGAGGCGACCGCCATCACCTCGCCCGTGACGAGCGCGCGCACCTGACGCGAGTCGGCTCCCACCGCGCGGAGCAGGGCAAACTCGCGGCGGCGATCCCGGAGAGCGCCCGCGACCGCCGTCGAGACGACGAACGTTGCGATCATCACCGCGACGCCGCCGAAAGACGTCATGAGCGCAGGAAGCATGGTGGCGGTGGGGGAGAAACGGTCCTCCGCCTGCACGCCGGAGACCACCAGCACCGCCGCAGCGGAGACGATCGTGGTGGCAAGGAAGATGGTGAGGAACACGCCCATGGCGCTCGGCCAGTGCGCGCGAAGTCCTGCGCGTGACAGCTTCTTCATGTCCCTCACCGCCCCAGGTTCAGCACGCGCGTGGAGATGTCAGCGGCCGACGCTGACACGGCCCGGTCCACCACGGCGCCATCCGCGAGGAAGACGACCTCGTCTGCGGCTGCGGCGACCACCGGATCATGCGTCACCATGACGAGCGTCTGGTCAAAGCGCTCCACTGCCGCACGCAAGGTGGCGAGGATCTTCGCGCCGGTGTGGGAGTCGAGGGCGCCGGTCGGTTCATCGGCAAAGACAACGTCGGGCTGGTTGACCAGAGCACGGGCGATCGCGACGCGCTGCGCCTGGCCGCCGGAAAGCTCGGTGGGGCGGCGGTGACCCATGCCTGCGAGACCAACCGCTTCGAGCAGTTCCTCTTGACGCGCGAGATCAGGCGCGGTGCTGTCGAGCCACCACGGCAAGTGGAGGTTCTCCTGCACGGTGAGGTGAGGCACGAGGTTGTAGGACTGGAACACAAAGCCCACGTGACGGCGGCGGAAACGCGTGAGAGCGTCGGCCGAAAGCCGGCTGATATCGGTGTCGCCCACCACGATGCGGCCGGACGTGGGGGAGTCGAGACCGGCGGCGCAGTTGAGCAGCGTCGACTTGCCCGAACCCGAGGGCCCCATCACCGCGATGAACGAACCTGTGGGGACGGCGAGCGACACGGAACGGAGGGCGTAGACGGGCCCGGCGGCCGCGCTGTACGTCTTGTGGACATCGATGAGGCTGACCGCCGCACGAGGCGGGGCCTGAACTGTTGGTGTGGTGGCCATGGGGCTCTCCTTGGTCGAGGACGACGCTGTGTGCGCCGATGTCGCCGACGCTACGGAGAGGGGGATGGACGCCTCTAGCGTCCAAAGTGGTCACCTCGAAGGTTCCAACTAAAGGTGGAACGGGCGTGAGTGGCGGACGCCGACCGCTACTGCTGGATGTCGACCGCTACTGCTGGATGTCGACGACGCGGTGTTGATACGCCCAGACCACGGCTTGGAGGCGGGAGCTGACGCCGATCTTGGGCAGCATGCGCGAGATGTGGGACTTCACGGTGGAGACCTCGAGGACAAGCGTGCGGGCGATGTCCTCGTTGGACAGGCCCTGCGCGAGGAGCAAGAGGATGTCGAGTTCGCGCGGGGAGAGCAAGTCCGAAGGGTTCGTTGCTGTGACGGGCATCGTTTGGCGGCGGCGTGAGAACTCGCGGATCACTGTGCGAGTGAGGGAAGCGTCAAGGGTGCCGTTGCCTGCAGCGACCGTGCGGATCGCGGCAACGATGTCCTCGGGCTCAGAGTCCTTCAGCATGAAACCTGCGGCGCCCGCCTCGAGAGCGGCGAACACGTAGTCATCGATTGCAAACGTCGTGAGAATGAGGACCGGAATGGCGGTGCCGTCCGTGGGGGCGCACAACTCACGGGTGACGCTGATGCCGTCCCTGCCAGGCATGCGGACGTCCACGCAGGCGACGTCGGGGGTGAGTTCGCGGGCCATGTCGACGGCCTCGTCTCCGTCGGCGGCGGTGCCCACCACCTCGATGTCCGGCTGGCTGTCAACAAGCGCGGCGAGACCCGCGCGGACAAGCGCTTGATCGTCGGCTATGAGGACTCGAATCAACGTGTCTCCTCCCGGGGAACTCGAAGGCTGACGCGCCAGCCGCCGTCGTCGGTGGGGCCGTAGGTGAGGCGCGACTTGGTGAGCGCCGCACGCTCCTGCATGCCCCGCAAACCGAAACCCGCGTGGGCGGGGACGGCGACATCGGGCCGGTCATGGGTATGTGGTGAGTCTGACCCGTTCGATGCGCCCGACTCATTGGTGATCTCGATCTCGAGCGCGCGCGGTGTGGAGGTGAGGGCGATGTTGCAGCGGGACCCCGGGGCGTGACGGGCGGCGTTCGCGAGCGCTTCCTGAATGGTTCGGTACGCCGCGAACTGGCTGAGGGGGCCGATGCCGTGCGTGAGCGCAGCGAGAGTGTCCGGTGTGCCTCGGGTGAGGCGGGCGTCGGCCGGCGTGGTGGTGGCCGGGGTAGTGGCGGTTGGGGTGATGGTCGGCGAGCCAGCGTCGGCGTCGGCCGATTGCGCGATGGTGAGGGACACGTCTTGGCCACGCAGGCGTGCGCTGTCGAGCAGGCCCTCGACGCCAGCGAGCGATTCGACCGCGACGGTGGCACCCTCGTCGCTGCGCAGCAGGGTGACGAGGCCGCGGAGCTCATCGAGGAGGGTGCGGGTCTGCGTGCGGACGTCTTTGAGGGCGGCCTTGGCGGCGTCGGGGTCCGTGTCCACCTGCTGCGAAATCGCTGACGCCATGATCGCGATGCCCGAGAGGTGATGGGCTGCGATGTCGTGGAGCTCGCGAGCAATCGCCGTGCGCTCGGCGGCGAGCGCGGCTTCGGCGCGGGCCTCCTGTTCGTCAGCGCGGGCGATGAGTTCGCGCTCGCGGGCTGCGTGCATGTCCGCGCGGCCACGGAGCACGACGCCGATGAGGGCAGGCAGGCCGAGGCCAAGAACCGCTTGGGCCGCGCCCGCGCCGATCGCGAGGGTGGTCGAGAAGTCCTCGTCCGGGAGGGCCGACGCTGTGCGCGCCACCCACACGAGGGCGGCCGTGAGGGCCCACCAGGGGAGGGAGGTGGGGTTGGTGGTTTTTGTGGTGGTGCGGGTGGTGGAGGTGCGGTTAGTGGTGGTGGTGCGGTGGTGGCGGGCGGCGATGTAGGCAGCCGGGATGACGGCGAGAAGTGTGGCCTGCGCGAGGTCCGACGGCGCGGCGAGCGAGGCGACCGCGGCGGTGGCGGCGATCGCGCTGAGGGTGCGGAGCGGTGCGCGGCGGATCGAGAGCGTGAGCACGGCTTGAACGATGACGGCAGTGAGTGCCACCCACCAGGCGGACGTCGCGAGGCCGTGGTCGGTGAGGGAGGTGGTGCCGGGAGAGGTGGCGGGGGTGGTCGTGGCGGGGCTGCCCGCCGCTTGGGATTCTTGCGCGTTGAGGGCGGGAAGTGCCACGAGGTAGAGGACGCCCGCGATTGTGACGGCGATCGA
>CAZRHL010000150.1:0-3542 GCA_964600005.1 uncultured Demequinaceae bacterium | reverse complement strand
TAGCGCACCTGCATGGCATGCAGGGGGTCAGGGGTTCGAGTCCCCTCAGCTCCACAGAGTTTGTGGAGACAGCTCTTGAGAAAGCCGGCCTAAGGGCCGGCTTTCTGCTTTTCGGGACCCGTGCGTGGACGTTGCTCGAGCCCGCGTGACGCCGTGGCGCGGAACAACAGAGGGGCGGTTGCGTGTTCACGGAGATGTCCGAACCGCACATCGGTCCCCTCCAGGGCCACGAAAGATTGGAGACAGCGTGATAATTCTCGGACTGATCCTCTTCCTCATCGGAGTCCTGGCTAGCATCGGCCTGCTTCAGACCATCGGAGCCGTGCTCCTGATTGTTGGGCTTGTTCTCATGTTGGTGGGTAGGTCTGGCAGGGCCATTGGTGGGCGAAGCCATTGGTATTGAGCCGGTAGCCACGCCGTCTAGCGGGCCTGAGCAGGCCCATCGTCCGGAGGCGAATGTGAAGGGCATTGCCCCTCGCACTCGCCTCCGGCCATTTTCCTCGCTCATACGAGATGTGCTCAGGCCGCCGCAGCCGCAATCTGCAGCACCTCATCAACCGACCATTGGTCGTAGGCGTGCTCGCCGTACTTCGCGGCGATGACGGTCCCTTCAGCGTCGATGAGGAAGTCAGCGGGCAGGCCGAAGTGACCTGAGCCGTGGTCGCCCGAGAGCGGCTTGCGCTTTGTCGTGACGCCACGCAGCATCGGCCCCCACACACGCGGGTGGACAACCGCACGCCACGAGGGTTCAACACCGAACTCCCGGTACAACACCCGGCGAGGATCGGCGACCACTGGGTACGGCGTCGGCTCGTTGTATGCGAGCAAGTCCTCAGCCGTGGAGTGGAACAGCGCCACCTCGTTGATGCCCGCAGCAGTGATCTCAGCGTGGCGCGCCGTGATGCTGCGCAGGTGCAGGTTGCAGAACGGACAGCCCGCGTAGCGGCGGAACTGAATGTGGGTGAGCCCATTTCGCGCAGGGACGTCCACGTCCTCTCCCGTGATGCTCGTGAGGGTCCGGCGGGAGATCAACGTGCCCGTGATGATCGATGTCATGGTGGTCCTTACTTTGCCGCGACTGGCGCGGCGGACTGAGCGAGTGACGGCCAGGCAAAACCCGTGGCCCGACGCTCATCGATTGACTCGAGCACGGCGTCCTGCCATGCGGTGGTGGGCTCGATACCGAGCCGCGTCGCGGCAGCAGTCTCCGCGTGCCAGTTCTGTGCGACATGGACGAGCGAGCGGGTGAGGAACGGCGCCTGCGCGGGCGTGAGCGGGTGGGCGGCCTCCATCACGCGCGCAAAGGCCATCGCCGCGCCACGCGGCACCGAGTAGCGCGGCGCATTCACGTCAGCATGCGTGGCGATGAAGCCAAAGACCTCACGCATGGTGGGCTGCTCGGGTCCCACGCAGGCACAAGCCCAAGGGAGTTGCCTGCACCGATGAAATGGCCAAGCCGCATTGACATCATCTGCGTATCGCCAGCCACGCGCTTCATGTGGCGTTCCACCGCAGCCAGGGCATCGAGGTGGGGCCAGAAGCCGCGCCGCACCGCGGGCGCATCGTCTGGCATCGTGTCGGCAGGCGCTGCCGGGGTCGACACCGCCACCGTGTTCGCCACGGCAACCCGGCTCACGCCAGCGGCGACGGCGCGATCAAGGAAGTCAGCGTCGGCTCCAGGAAAAGTCGCGCTCCTGCCGCGCATGCCCCCAGAAGGTCGACCACGTGCCGGCATGGAGGACCACGTCGATGCCCTGCAGCACCGTCGCGCGGTAGGAAGGGTCAGTGAGATCGCCCGCGCGGATCTCGCCGGGGAACCATTCGGGCACCCGGTGCGGGCTGCGCGCTGCCGCGATGACCTCGACGTCCGCATGTGCGCTCATCGCCGCCAGCACGTGGGCGCCAAGAAAGCCGGTCGCGCCTGTCACCAGCACCCGAGTCATCGCGCGTCTCCTGCGGCCGACGACACCTTGTCCGCTTCGGCAGCGAAGAGCGAGCCGACCATCTTGCCCATGACGCGCGTGCGGGCACGGCGTGACAACGTGGACAGCATCGTCCGGTTGAGCGCACCGGCGATGTGGAACACCTTGCCGCGTTCGAGCAGGCGGATGCCCTGCGCAGCGGTGGACTCAGGGGACGACGTGCCGGGCGGGTAGTCCTTTGGGTCCGGCACCATTGCGCTGAGACCAGGGGTGCGCGTGGGGCCGGGCAGCAGCACGCTCGCGTTCACACCATAAGGCTTGAGCTCGTGATGAAGGGCCTCTCCTAGCGCGAGGAGATATGCCTCTGCGGCGGCGTTGCTCGCGAGCTTCGGCACGCCCTGGAGCGCGCCCGTGGAGGTGACAAGCAGAATGTGCCCGCGCCCGCGCGCACGCATGTCGCGAGCGAGGGCATGGGTGACCACCAGGTTGGTGCGCACTTTGAGGTTGACGCAATCGAGGTACTCGTCAACCTCGGAACGCCAGAACAGGCCGGGCGTGCCCTCGCCAGCAACGGCCACGTAGACGCCGATGTTGCGGCCCGCGACAGCCTCGAGCAGGCGGTCCCCGCTGTCATCGTGGGAGAGATCAAGCTGGACGGTGTCGACGGTGACGCCGGCAGCGGCCTCAATCGCACGCTTGGTCAGCTCGAGCCTTGTCGAGCTGCGGCCCACGATCACAATGTCGAAGCCTTTTTGTGCGAGCTGGTGAGCGAAAGCTTGCCCGATGCCGGATGAGCCGCCTGTGACGAGAGCCCATTGGCCGGAGGTGGAGGGGGACAGGGGAGTGCGCATAGCGCGACCTTTCGAGAGGGTGAAGACAAGCGGTATTGCTCGCCTCAGGCGGCGCATGATCGCGTTGCCGCCCACATAGTAAGGTACGCAACTATGTATTTATTTCCGACGCCGCAATCGGTGGGCCCTATGGCGAGCGCTCCCGCACCTGGCCGCGCTAGGGTCGTGACGTGACAATCCGTATCGCGTCGATCGGCGACAGTTTCACGGAAGGTGTGGGGGATGAACTGCCGGATGGCACTCCCATCGGCTGGGCAGACCGCGTTGCCGCCGGGCTGGCATCAGCGGATCCAGCGCGCGAGGTGTACTACGCGAACTTCGCAATCAGAGGCCGTCTTCAACACGCGATAGTCCATGAGCAGCTCGACGCAGCGCTCGCGCTCGATCCACCGCCAACGCACCTGACGTTCAACGGCGGTGGCAACGACATGATGAGGCCCGGCTACTCCGATGAGCGTATGTCGGTGTTGATCAACCGCGTATTCGACGAATGCGCCGCGCGCGGGGTGCACGTGGTCATCCTTTCCGGGCCCGACCCGTCAGATCGCCTCCCAGGGGGCAAGCGGATGCGCACGCTCGGCACTAGCCTGACAGAACTCGTGGTCGGTCTCGCGCAACGCGCCAACGTCACCTTCGTCGACAACTTCCGCGATGTGGAGACCCGTCGCGCCGTGTACTGGTCCGTTGACCGGCTCCACCTCAACCCGCTCGGTCATGAACGCGTCGCCTCGCGTGTGCTCACTGCGCTCGGCGTTCCCACGCAGCCCCC
>CAZRHL010000149.1:228-3636 GCA_964600005.1 uncultured Demequinaceae bacterium | reverse complement strand
GCGAGGATGATCGGCCGGTGGGACGCAAGCGCCCGCGCAATCGCCACCCGCTGCGCCTCACCCCCCGAGAGGATTCGCGCCGCATCGTTCTCCCGGCCCGCCAACCCGACTGCCGCTAGGCACTCACGTGCCCGCACGGCAGCGTCGGCCCGTGTGGCGCCATCCGAGTACGCACCAAGAGCAACGTTGTCGGCGGCGGAGCGGTCCGGTAACAACGAGACCGTTTGGAGCACCCACGACGCCGTGTCAGCGAGCGAATGCTCCTGGCCATCGGCATCGATCGCGACAATCTCACCGTCCTGCAGCGGCAACAAGTGACCCATGAGCGACAAGAGTGTCGTCTTGCCTGAGCCCGAGGGCCCGATGATCGCCGCGGTCGTGCCCGCAGGCACGTCGCAGGAGACCCCTGCGAGCACGTGGTGATCGCCGCGCGGATACCGGTAGGCCACCTCACGCACACTCAACCGCATGAAAGGTCCTGTCGCACGTCGCGCGGATTGAACAGCACCGGCTGACCCGCCAGCGAGGCGTCGAGGTCAATGGTGCCGAGCGACCCACCGAGCGGCGTCACGGGCACGGGCGCGCCGTCGACGCTGGGGAACACGCATGTGGCGCCAGCCGGGTCAGACACCACGGCGCCGGCGGGAACAGTGGCGACGGTGATGGGCGTGGCTCGTTGGATCGTGCCGACGCCTTCACCCGACGCGCTGAGTGCGCCAGCCACGAGCACCACGTCTTCAGGCGTCGACACCGCACCGCTGCCAGCGATGTAGGGAACGGTCACGTCAGCGACCACGAGCACAAGCTCGGCGTCCTGTGGAACGCCCGGACCTTCGGTCACGGTGATGCGCGCCAACGATGCCGACGTCGTAAACAGTTCGGCGCCCGAAGACACCTCATCTCCGGCATGGACCTTGACCTCGCCCACGCTCACGGGCTCGGGGCCTATCCAGGTGAGGGCGGCGAGTGAAAGCACGGGGTTGTTCTTGCCAAAGCCGTGATCGACATTGAATGCCTTGATTGCCCTCTCAGTCGCCACGCCTGCTTTGCCGTCAGCGGTGCCTGCCGCGTAGCCCCATGCGGTGAGCAGTGCCTGCGCGGTTGCGACATCGGACCCCTCGAGGCCTCGGGCGATATCGCGGTACAGCGGCGCGTCCGACGTGTACGCGAGCACGTCACCTGCGTCCACCCGCGCCACTACCTGGCCCGACGCTACAGCGTCACCCGGCGCAACAAAGAGGCCGGTGAGCGTGCCGCTGGCACGTAGCGACGGCCCCCGAGCGTCGGCGAGTTCGACAGAAAGGGCGACGTTCGTTTGATCGGTCCGCTGGGCCGAATCAATGGTGCCGACGAGCGGGGCGGCCTCTGCGGCCGAATCTAACGGTGAGCGCTCGGAGGCGATGAACGCCACCGCCCCTGCGGCAAGGAGCGGCACAAGCACACCGACAGCGACTCCCGCCGCAAGCCCCAGCGATCGAACCCCCATTGACCCTCCTCGGGATCGCCTTGTCGCGTCCACTCTACGACCGGGAGCGTGCAACACAGCAAGATGCCACTAGTCGAACAGGAGATCCAGGCAGGACGAATCGCCAGTTTGATCGAGGTAGGTCTTGGCCGCGCTGAGTATCTCCTCAAAGCCATCGGCTTGGGACGTGGTCACTCCCCCGTCTCGAAGACACTGGGAAACCTCGTCGCGGCGCGACGCGTCGAACCAGTCCTCCCTCACCGACACGGCGGCGGGCTGGTTCTCGTAAAGTCCTGTGATCAACATCGAGTTCGCCGACTGGCATATGTCCGCCACGTCGAACCATCGCATGTCGCCGTCCTCGGTTCCCGGTGGGGCCGCATACGTGAAGCTCTCCTCTGGCAGTCCGGTCAGGCTCACGCCAGCGACGCGTTGGTACGGGATGCCAGCGTCGTCGAAACACTCGAGCGTTAACTCAATCGCGTCATGGAGATCAGCGGGAGTGAGTTCGCCCTTCACTGACGCCCGCTGCAGAATGGCAATTGCCCCGTCAGATAGGCCGTTCTCCTTACCGTCCTCGATGGCGAAGCCTAAGTACGACTCGGCGAATGCCGTGAAGTTCTCCGAATCGTCCCCAGCCCCGCCATCCTCGGATCCCGATGCGCAACTCGCACATATTCCAATTAGTGCAAGAGCCATCACCACGACCCGCATTGGTTCATAAGTCAACGCGCGCTCCCCTAAACCGCTTGCGATAAACCGTCCGGACCTCTCGTGGACTCGCGAAAGACGTCAACGAGAGGCCCGGCGCCATCTAATAAACGATCGTGTACTTCAGTGTGTAGTTTCCATCACCAGGCAAGGCCCCGTTGCAGTTAGCCTGGGTAGTGCGCTTCGCGTAGAAGTCGTAGGTTGAGGGAAGTACGGCGCTCCACGCGGCGTACGATCCCTCTGCTACCGACTTCGTGGGAAGCCAATTTCCGGATGAGGATTGCGCGGTCACGTAAGTGGTCGATGCAGGATTCGCGTCGTCTGCCCAGAACGTCATTGCGCTCGTCGAGGCATGATAGACGTCATCCACATGTTCGTAACTGCTAGCCGTACAACTAATCGTCGTCGTACCGTTGACGCTCGCAGCATGCGCAGCACCTCCAATTGCAACCAGAGCAAGCATGGTTAACATGCCACCTATGCCCAGCCTCAGTGGTAACCGATTCCGATTCTTCATCGCTAGTACCGCCTCTTCATAATCTTGTATGTTGGTAATGATCGCCCCGTACCCCATGCGGTGGATGCGCACTCTTAAACTACGAATGGGGATTCGATCAACGCACGCCCCCTCTTATGGGGGCTTTACCATCGATGAGAATGTACTCGCCCCGCATCCACGTGCCCGGTGCCGCCCCCGCTGTCTAGTCGAAGCACAGCACCGCGTCGTCTGTTTCGCCCGCCACGAGAATGGCCTGGGACAAGACATCTTGGGGCGTGGCCGATGCGTCGACCGTGTAACCATGGTCCTCAAGACACGCGCGAATCTGGGGTGCTTGAGCTTCGAGATAGCTATCCCGCACTTCCTGGGACAGCGGCTGCAGTTGGTACACCTTGTTGACCCAGAACGACTCGAGTTTGACGCACTCCTCCGCGACGGAACTCATGGCAGCCAACGCTTCCTCATTCGGGGCTACCAGGATTGAGTTCGGGACCGGCAGCCCGGACAAGTCAGACTGCTCCACATACGACGCCCGACCTCCCGCGTTCTCAATACAGTCAATGTCCGCAAAGGTGGCGCGGCGTGCCTGGTCCACCGTGAGATATCCGGCGCTCTGCGCTTCATACAAGATGTCGAGTTGGTCCTGGCTCGCGCCCCCCGCCTCCGCGTCACTGATCGCGCTCGCAATGCGTTCGGCGAACTCGCGCGCGTCATCGGCCCCCTCCGAGGACCC
>CAZRHL010000149.1:0-218 GCA_964600005.1 uncultured Demequinaceae bacterium | reverse complement strand
TCGGCGAATGCCGTGAAGTTCTCCGAATCGTCCCCAGCGCCGCCATCCTCGGATCCCGAGGCGCACGCGACCACAGTAACGAGCACCGCAGAGGCTACGGCGACGGTGTGCCAGCGAGTTCGCAGCGTCATCAGCCCAGACTAAAGCCCGTCGATGTCGGCGGCGCGTGCAGTCTCAGCCTCGGACAAGTTCCCGATGGTCACGTCATACCCAGGAAC
>CAZRHL010000148.1:456-3637 GCA_964600005.1 uncultured Demequinaceae bacterium | reverse complement strand
CCAGTCCTGTGCGACTCGCTGCATCCAGGTGCCGATGTTCGACACGAGTGCGCCAGCAAACCAGAGGCGGTAGTTGACGATCGCGAGCGAGGAGAAGGTTCTGTTCATTCGTTGTTGTCAACGGTACGCCAGCCGGGTCGCATTCCTCACAGTGCCAAAGTCACAAGGCGGCTCACCGCACAGCTCCGAACCGCTCGCGCCGGTTCCTACAGTTGCGAACCGCTCGCGGGCGCGACACGCCGCGCCAGCGAGCGCACGGCGCCGATCGGCGGCGTGTCGCGGCTGTCAGCGGTTCAGAACCTCTCGGGGGAGCGGCCAACGGTTCGGAGCCTCAAGCAGCGGCCGACGCTGGGGACCGACACGCCGCTGCCGGCACCCACGCAAGGGCACCGGCAGCGGGCCGCCCGAAGGCGCCGAGTTCCTACGCGAGTGCCGGCTCGGGCAGGGGCTCGGAGTCTGTTGGAGAGGCGTCGACCGACGACGCGGACGCGCCGTGGTCGATGTGCGGCAACCAGCCGAGCCAGCGCGGCAAGTACCAGTTCGCGTCTCCCATCCAGCGCATCCCGGCGGGCACGAGCAGCACACGGATGATCGTCGCGTCGATGAGCACGCCAGCGGCAAGCCCGAAGCCCCATTGTGCGAGCTCGGGAATCGACGCCGCCGCAAAGCCACCGAAGACGCCGATCATGATGAGCGCTGCACCGGTGATGAGCGGTCCCGTGCGGGCGAGGCCCTCGACAATGGCCCCCGAGGTGTCGCCCGTCGCGTCGTAGCGCTCGCGGATTCGGCTCAGAAGGAACACGTGATAGTCCATCGAGAGGCCGAATACAAGGGCAAAGATCATCACCGGCATGTAGGCGGAGATGTTGTCGACGGTGGTGAGCCCAATCGCGTCACCCCAGCCCCACTGGAACACCGCCACGAGCACACCAAACGTCGCTGCGGTGCCGATGACGTTCATGAGGATCGCCTTGATCGGCACCACGACCGACCGGAACATGACAAGGAGCAGCACAAAAGTCGCGAGCACAATGAAGCCCACCGCGAGCGGAGTCGCATCCTTGATGAGCTGGAGCTCGTCCATCTGGTAGGCGCGTGACCCGCCAACGTGGGCGGTCACGCCGGTGCCATCCAGCGCGCTCGGGATGACCTCGTCACGGAGGCGATCGATCGCTCGCTCTGCGCCGCGCGTCCCGCCCTCAGCAGCGTCGTGCATGTCGATGAACGCAGTCTCGCCGTGCCACTCAAGCGTCACCCCGCCAAAGTCGGGGTCTGCCTCGAGCGCCGACGCCAGGGCCGCCACCGCGTCGGGCGCGTCCGACGCTTGCTCGAGGGCGATCATCGTGGTCGAGTCCGTCCACCCAAAGTCCTCAGTGAAGACGCGGTTGGCGCGGTGGAGAGGGAAGTCGCTCGGCCAGTCCTCGGCGTTGGGAGGGCCAAGGCGGAGGGAGAGCAGAGGCGCGGACAGCAGGAGCAGGACGCCGACGCCGGCCGCGGCTGAGCGGGCAGGGTTCGCCGTGACGCGGCGTGCGACGCCATTCCAGAACCGAGACTCGCCGCCGGGATGACGCATCGGCAGACGCCATTTGTTGACACGGTGACCCAGCAACGCGAGAAGGGCCGGCAACAGGGTGAGTGTAGCGGCAACGGAGGTGAATGCGACAGCGATGATCGCAATTCCGATGCCGAGGAACATGTTGAGAGGGAGGAAGAGCAGGCCGCCAATGGAGATGACAACGGTGCCGCCAGAGAGGAGCACCGCACGGTTGGCGGTGGCGCCCGTCACCTCGATCGCGTCGAGCACGTCGCGCCCGCGGCCGAGCTCTTCGCGGAAGCGCTGCACCGTGAGGAGCGAGTAGTCAATGCCGAGTGCGAGGCCCATCATGCCCGCGAAGATCGTCAGCGAATCCGAGACCTGAACGCCGTTGTTCCACAGCACGGTTGCTGCTGCGGCGCTGATGCCGGTGGCGACCACGATCGACACAAGCGCCATGACGAGCGGCACTCCCGCAACAAGCAGGGCGCCAAAGACGAGGACAAGCACGACGAGCGCAACGGTGACCCCGATGCCTTCGCCGCGTGCGAGCGACTCGATGGCCAACTCGTTGAGGGCGAGAGTGACGGAGTCCATGCCAAAGATGAAGGCTTCGACATCGTCGGTTGCGGCCCCGGCAATGGCGTCGCGCGCCTCGCCGAGGAGCCCTGGATCATCCGCGATGGTGAAGGAGACGGTGACGGCGCGGCCGTTGCTTGCAACCGAGGAGGGCCCGGCTGGAAGCTGCACATCGCCCACACTGTCGACTCGCTGGAGGGCCGCAACAGCGTTGGCGACGACGGCGTCGAACTCGGGCTGGCCGTAGGTGTAGACGTCCGAAGAGACGATGATCTGCTCGCTCGACCGCGTCTCATCCGCGAGCACACGAACGTCTTGATGAAGGTCCTCAGCGCGGTCCGCTTCCGTGGTGACGAGGTTGATCTGGGCTGGGGTGACATTGCCGCCCATCGTGCCTGCGGCGGCGAGAGCGGCCACGAGCAACACGAGCCACACCGCGAGGGTGACTCGTGGCCGGCGAGCGGCCGCCCGGGCGAGACGCCCGGTGGTGTTGGTGGTGGACATGGGGTTTCTCCCTGTGTGATCGGGTGAGGCGGACGCGTCGCCGGCACTCGGCGTCGGCCTCAGGTGGTGTTCGGGGGTGGTCGGCACGCCAGAAGGCGGCCGCAAGAGGGTGTGCTTCGCCCAGGCCCGGCGCGTCAAGCGTCGGCCTTGGGGGGTGAGGAGGGGGAGGCGTCTAGGGCGCGGGGCTCAGGTCAGTCAGCGGGCCCCCCTTGCTCGTACTGGAACACGTCATTGAGGGGACGGCCGAGCGCTGCCGCTATCTCAAACGCCATCTCGAGTGAGGGTGAATAGCGGCCTTGCTCGATCGCGATGATCGTCTGGCGGGTCACGCCAATCGCGTGAGCGAGTTCGGCCTGGGTCATCTCCGCCGCCGCAAATCGCAGAGCGCGGATGTTGTTGGTGACCTTGGTTGGCTTGGGGGGCATCAGAAACCCCGCTGGTAGAGGCGAAGTTTGGTGATCGCCTCGGTGATGCCGCCGGCGGCGCCCGTGACGTAGAGCGCCTGGCCAATCCAGAAGTGATCCGCGCCGGTCATGGTGAGAATCAATACCCCAAGAAGGCCCA
>CAZRHL010000148.1:0-446 GCA_964600005.1 uncultured Demequinaceae bacterium | reverse complement strand
GCCCACGCCCACCAATGTCGACGATGCGGTCGTGCCGTGTTTGTTGATCTCTTTGTCGCGGACGTCGGACTCGAGCTCGATCTCCGGGTCGCGGCCGCGCAGGCCGAGCCGCACGCCTGCAGCGATCGACCACACGATGGTGCCGACGATGGTGAGGAGGATCGTGCCGCCAATCGCGAGCAGCATCGGACGCACCCAGCTCACCTCGGCGACGGGACTGTCGAGGGCGCGGGGGACGAGGATCGCGGCGTAGGCGACGGTGGCGAGCACGGTTGCCGCGAGGTAGATCCACACGGAACGTTGCTCAGCGGTCATGATCTGGGGCTCATCGTCGAGCGGCAAGCGCAGCGGTTTGGCGTTCATGCGAGGCCGTTTCGGTACGAGGTGATCGCTTTCCCTGAGTACGCGAGCGAACCGAGATAGCCGCCCACGAACAGGGTTCACCG
>CAZRHL010000147.1:0-3674 GCA_964600005.1 uncultured Demequinaceae bacterium | reverse complement strand
CGGGGTCGATCCTGCGCGTTTGGGGCGGCTGCACATCCTCGAGGTGCAGCGCCTCATGCGGACCAGCCCCAAGGTGATCGTCGCTGCGGTGAACGGGTGGGCCGCAGGTGGCGGGCATTCGCTCAACGTGGTGGCTGACCTCTCGCTCGCGAGCCGCGAGCACGCGCGATTCAAGCAGACCGACGCCAACGTCGGCTCTTTCGACGCCGGTTACGGCTCCGCGCTGCTTGCGCGGCAGGTGGGCGACAAGCGCGCGCGGGAGATTTTCTTCTTAGCGCGCGAGTACTCGGTGGACGATGCCGAGCGGTGGGGCGTGGTCAATGAGGCCGTGCCCCACGCCGAGCTTGAGGCGCGGGCGCTTGAGTACGCGCGCATCATCGCCACCAAGTCACCGCAGGCGATTCGCATGCTGAAGTTCGCCTTCAATTTGGCCGACGACGGGCTTGCGGGCCAGCAGGTGTTCGCCGGGGAAGCGACGCGGCTGGCGTATATGACTGACGAGGCGCAAGAGGGTCGCGATGCGTTCCTCGAGCGGCGCGATCCCGACTGGCGGGGCTTTCCTTACGCGTTCTAGGTGCGTGGGTGCGCGATAGCTCACCGTGTGCACCGCAATAATTCACCGCAAACGGCCATTTGAGGTCCGATTACCTCCAACAACTCACCGCAAACGCGAGGACGGGGGCGGGGGCGGGCTAGGAGAACTCGGCCTTGCCTACTGCGATGCCCGCGTTGGGGATGAGCTCGATCCACGTTTGGCCGGGGGCGAGGGCGACGGGCTCTCCGGCTTCGGTGGTGAGGATGTACGCACCAGTGCGCTCCGTCTTGGTCCACAGGATCGGGATGTAGTGGCCACCGCTGGCAACGTAGCCGGGGCTGTTCTCCACGATCATCTGCGACACCGGCAGACCGTTGCTCATGTTGATGCGGACAAACAGCACCACCACGTTGGCGGCGGAGATGCGGTTGCCGTCCACCGTCATGTGCGGGTCGGAGAACTCGCTGCGCAGCCACGTTTGCGAGGCCTCGTCCCAGTCCCACTTGGGCTCGCCGTGTCCAGACAAGCGCAGGCTGATGTGGGTCGACGCCGTGCCCTGCGAGGGCGCAGTCGCGAGCTCGGCGGGGTAGGCATAAGAGAACTGCGGCGCAGGGGCGGGTGAGTCCGCCGCCTGCTCGAGGACATCGGCGAGGCGCACGTGCAGGTTGTACGGCGCCCTGCGGTCCTTGGTACGGAAGAACCCCTTGGAGCCCACGTCCTCCGCGATGAGCAACTGCCCCGAGTTGCGCGCCACCCTCATCACGTGAGGGTTCGCACCGGAGAACACAAGCGGCCCGCCAAAGGAGCCGACGATGTTCGGATCCATTTCGCGCATTGAGCGCACGGGGCCCACTTCTTCGGGCTGGTTCGAATGGAACACCGCGACGAGGCGCGGCACGCCGCCTTCTACATACTGCTCAAAGACGATGTCCGCGTACTCGAGGTTCTTCTGCGGGCGGGAGTGCGCCGTGTCATTGGGAATCTTGATCGCGATGGACGGCTTGGCGAGCGCGGCGGCATCCGCCTCCGAGGCATCAAGACCGGTCAGCGGCCACGCGACCTCGGGAATCGGGTCCGGTGGGGGCGATGCGACAGGGGACTTCAGTGCTGTCGGGTCGGGCGTCACCGTCACCGTGGCCGGGGTGATCTCCTGCGGCGCACATGCAGCAATGACGATTGCCGTGACCGCGACCACTGCCCCCAAGCCTCTACGCATATTTTGAGTGTAGGGGCCACTTAGGCTGGATCCATGGACTACGCGCGGCTAACCGACGGCGCCGCTGATGCCATTACGGACGCCCTCGCGGGACGCGTCAACGGCATCGCCGTGGACACATCCGGTTCGACGGGCACTCCCACCGAGGTGTTGCTGCCGGGTCGAGCCTTGCGAGCATCGGCGGCGGCAACGGCCGCTCGATTGGGAGGCGACGGCCACTGGGTGCTTGCACTGCCCACCGACCGGATCGCCGGCGCGATGGTGGTGGTCCGCGCGGCTTTGGGTGGCACGGCGCTCGCGAGCGTGTCGCCGGGGTCGTTCACGGCCGACGCTTTTGTCGCCGCCGCGCAGCGCCTCCCGAGTGAGGGGCGCCGGTACACGTCGCTCGTTCCCACCCAGTTGCGCCGGGTCATGGCCGACGCTGGCGCGCGTGACGCCCTCGCCTCCTTTGACGCGGTGCTGGTAGGCGGTGCGGCGCTGGGGATGGAAGACGTCCCGGCGCCGGTGGTACGCACGTATGGGATGACGGAGACTTCCGGGGGCTGCGTCTACGACGGCAAGCCGATCGGTGACACGACCGTCCGGATCCGCGAGGACGGACGCATCCTCATCGCGACGTCGGCGCTGGCAGATGGCTACCGACCCGAACGCCCGGACGTGTGGGAGATCCACGAGGAGCGCCGCTGGCTCGTCACGTCCGATCTTGGCGAGTGGGCTGATGACGGTTCGCTTCGGGTGCTGGGCCGCGCAGACCATGTCATCAACACCGGCGGCTTCAAGGTCCACCCGCGCATGGTGGAGCAGGCAGTCGATCAACTCGACTGGGTGCATGAATCCGCCGTGGTGGGTGCGCCAAATGCGGAGTGGGGTGAGGCTGTCGTGTCGTTTGTGGTCCCGCGTGACCGCGAGCGCACCGAGCGACTGTGGGATGTGCGTGCCGCTTTGGAACCACACTTGCCTGGCTACGCGTTGCCTCGCGAGATGGTGGTGGTCGCGGCGCTGCCGCGACTTCCCTCCGGCAAAGTGAACTACCCGCTGCTCAAGAACTTGGCTGCTGACCTAGGACGGAACGCCACATGACAACGCCCCGCGACTGGATCGATGGCGCACGCCCGCGCACCTTGTGGACGGCAATCGCAGCTGTGGTTGTCGGTTCGGCTGCTGCCGCTCAAGAGGGCTCGTTCAGGCCGTTGCCTGCGCTGCTCGCGCTCATCGTGGGGCTCGCGCTGCAGATCGCATCGAACTACGCGAACGACTACGCCGACGGCGTGCGCGGCACCGACGTCAACCGTGTGGGACCCACGCGGCTTGTCGCATCCGGCCGCGCCCGCCCGAGCGTGGTGAAGAGGGCGGCCTGGATTGCGAGCATCATTGGCGCGACTGCAGGTGTCGCCTTGTGTGTGATGACCGGGCAGTGGGTGTTGCTGGCGGTTGGCGCGCTTGCGGTTGGCGCCGCGTGGGCGTACACCGCAACAAAGAGCCCTTACGGTTACCGCGGCTGGGGCGAAGTGGCGGTGCTCGTGTTCTTTGGCCCCGTTGCCGTGCTCGGCACGATGCTGACTCAGGCGGAGACGATCACATGGTGGGCGGTGGTCGCATCCGTGGGCGTGGGTCTCAACGCGGTTGCACTCCTCATGGTGAACAACGTGCGCGATGTGGAAGGCGACGCCGTCGCGGGGAAACGGACCCTCGCAGTCAAGCTGGGGGAAGTCCGCACCCGTCAGTTGTTTGCATTCGTGGTGCTTGCACCCGTCGCATGTGCCATCATCGTCAGCTTCGCATTGCCGTGGGCACTGCTCGCCACGGGGGTGGCTCTGCCTGCGTTGCTCGCCGCAATCTCGGTGCTCGTGGGCGCACGAGGTATCGCACTCAAGCCCGTGTTCTTGGGGCTTGGCTGGATTGGGATGGCCTACGCGGCGCTAC
>CAZRHL010000146.1:0-3836 GCA_964600005.1 uncultured Demequinaceae bacterium | reverse complement strand
CGAGTGGAGCGGGGAGGGCGAGTGGAGCGGGGAGGGGGCGGGCGGCAGCGGGCGGGAAAGGGAAGGCGTGCGTGGTGCGGGACAGAGGACAGGGGCGGCCCGCGCAAGCGCCGCTAGTATGCTCACACCTGCAACAAACGAGGATGAGGCGGCGATGAGCGAAGAAACTCACGAGCGCGCTCCGCGTGGCAGCACAAACGAAGAGACGCGTCAGCGCAACCTCTCCCTCATCCTGTCCACGGTCCACGCGCAGGGACAGCAGACCCGCTCGGACCTCACCGCTGTCTCCGGCCTCAACCGGTCAACCGTGCTCGCGCTCGTCGGTGAACTCGTTGAGCGGGGACTCGTCGTGGAGTCTGAGCCGGTGCCGGACGGCCGCGCCGGGCGCCCCAGCCCGGTGGTCTCACCGAGCGACGAGGTGCTCGCACTCTCCGTCAACCCGGATGTTGAGGCAGTCACCTTCGCGCTCGTTGGCCTGGGCGGCAATGTGCGCCTGCGTGAAGCAACGATGACGCCTCCCCACCTCGCACCAGCGCACGTGGCGCGGCTTGCCCGCGAGTTCCTTGAGCGCAACCTCCCTGACCTCCCGCCCACCGCGCGGCTCACTGGCGTGGGCGTCGCGGTGCCGGGGCTTGTCGATCAGCGCGACCACCGCGTTGTCATGGCCCCCAACCTCGGCTGGTCCAACGTTCCCCTCGCGGCGATCATCGAAGAGGCGACCGGTCTGCCGGTCACGTCAGCGAACGACGCTTCGCTCGGCGTCATCGCGGAGTCTCTCTTTGGCGCGGGCCGCGACTGCGACAACCTCATCTACCTCAATGGTTCAACCTCCGGTGTGGGTGGTGGCGTCATCTCCGATGGTTCGCTTGTGCGCGGAGTCAACGGCTTCGGCACCGAGCTCGGGCACATCCTCCTCAACCGCCACGGTGAGAAGTGCGCCTGCGGGCGCGTGGGCTGCCTTGAGACCGAGGTCAACGTGCGCCGCATCTGGCACGTCCTTGGACGCACCGTCGCCATCGATGAGCTAGATGACCTCTATGCCGGCACGGTGAGCCCCGAGCTTGCCGCTGAGCTCGACAATCAGGCCGACGCTTTGGCTGCGGGCATCGCCTCGCTCGCCTGCGTCTTCGCACCGGAGCGTGTGGTGCTCGGCGGTCACCTGGGTGCGTTGCTCGAGGCCCGGAGCGACCGCATCAACACGGAGGTCGAACGTCTCGCGTTTGGGCCGCTCGGCACCGGGATCAGCATTGTGCGCAACAGTCTGCGCGCGCGCATGATGCCCATTGGTGCCGCCGAGCTCGCCTTTGCCCCGCTCTTGCGGGACCCCGCGCGCACCGCGCTCTACAGCGTCGGCGACCTCATCGGTTGAGCGAGCACGGCCGCTCAGGCTGGTGCGCCCTTATGCCGCGGCGATGCGCTCGGCAAGCAGCTGAGCGATCTGCACGGCGTTGAGCGCGGCACCCTTGCGCAGGTTGTCACCCGAGATGAACAGCGCAATGCCGCGGTTGCCCGGCACACCCGGGTCTTGGCGGATGCGACCGACGAGGCTGACGTCGCCACCGGCCGCCTTGAGCGGCGTCGGCACCTCGTCCACCTGCACGCCCGCGACGTTCTCGAGCAAGGAGTAAGCACGCTGCGGAGTGATCTCGCTGTCGAACTCCGCGTTGATGGACAGCGAGTGTCCAGTGAACACGGGAACGCGCACGCACGTGCCGCTCACGAGAAGGTCCGGAAGACCGAGGATCTTGCGCGACTCATCGCGGAGTTTGCGCTCTTCACCCGTCTCATTGGAACCGTCGTCGAGCACGTTGCCTGCCATCGGCAGCACGTTGAACGCAATGGGTTCCACATACACAGCGGGCTGCGGGAAGTTCACCGCGGTGCCGTTGCTCGCGAGCGCCGTGGCGCCCTCGATCACGCCCTTGACCTGACCGTCGAGCTCCCGGACGCCCGCCACGCCTGAGCCGGACACGGCCTGGTACGAGGACACGATGAGGCGGCGTAAGCCGGCGAAGTCATGGAGCGCCTTCAGCACCGGCATGGCGGCCATCGTCGTGCAGTTGGGGTTCGCGACGATGCCCTTGGGGATCGAATCGAGAGCGTCCGGGTTGACCTCGGAGACCACGAGCGGTACCTCCGGGTCCATGCGCCATGCAGACGAGTTGTCGACGACGATCGCGCCAGCCGCGGCGAAGCGGGGTGCGTAGGTGGTCGACGCGGAGCCGCCTGCGGAGAACAATGCGATGTCGATGCCCGAGTAGTCCGCGGTCTCGACATCCTCAACGGTGACAGCCGCACCACGGTGCTCCAGCGTCGTGCCCGCTGAACGCGCCGAGGCGAACAAGCGCACGGTGGCGTCGGGGAAACGCTCGCCAACGAGCTGACGCATCACGGCGCCTACCTGACCGGTAGCGCCAACAATTCCCAAAGTGAGAGTCATCGTCCGGTGCCTCCGTACACCACGGCCTCGCCCTGCTCCGAGTCCAAGTCAAAGGCCGTGTGGACGGCGCGCACGGCGTCGTCCAGCTTGTCGGCTCGGGTCACCACGGAGATGCGGATGTCCGAGGTGGAGATCATTTCGATGTTGATGCCAGCGTCACGCAGCGCGGCGAAGAACTTCGCGCTCACACCCGACGATGAGCGCATGCCAGCGCCCACGAGCGACAGCTTGCCGATCGCCTCGTCAGTGATGAGGTCGGTGTAGCCGATGAGCTCCTGGTCCGCCGCAATCGCGTCCCGTGTGGCCGCAACGGAGGCGACGGGCAACGTGAAGGAGATGTCTGTGATGCCGGTGGCCGTGGCCGAGACGTTCTGGACGATCATGTCGATGTTGGTGCCGGAGCGCGCCACGGCCTCAAACAACCGCGCGGCGGAACCGGGCACGTCAGGGATGCCGATGACCGTGATCTTGGCCTCGGAGCGATCGTGTGCCACACCGGCGATGATGGGATCTTCCATGACTTCTCCTTCAGTCTCGTCCATCACCCACGTGCCCTCAAGACCTGAGAAGGACGAGCGGACGTGGATGGGGACGTTGAAGCGGCGGGCATATTCGACGCAACGCGGCATGAGGACCTTGGCGCCGGAGGCCGCCATGTCCAACATCTCTTCGTAGGTGATGCGGTTGAGCTTGCGCGCACTGGGGACGATGCGGGGATCGGCGGAGAACACGCCGTCCACGTCGGTGTAGATCTCACACACGTCGGCCTTCAGCGCGGCGGCAACGGCCACGGCAGAGGTGTCAGAGCCGCCACGGCCAAGAGTCTGGATGTCCTGGGTCTCTTGGTTGAGGCCCTGGAAGCCGGCGACGATCGCAACCTCGCCAGCTGCGACGGTCTGGCGCAGGCGCCCGGGCTCCACATCGATGATGCGGGCGCGGCCGTACGCGCCGGAGGTGATGAGGCCGGCCTGCGGGCCGGTGAAGGACTGAGCGCCGACACCGAGGTCGCGCACCGCCATGGCGAGCAGCGACATCGAGATGCGTTCACCCGCGGTGAGGAGGATGTCCATCTCGCGGGGGTGGTCCGTGCTCGAAACGGCGGACGCGAGGTCGAGGAGCTCATCGGTCGTGTCACCCATGGCAGAGACGGTGACCACCACGTCGTGACCGGCGAGACGCGTGTCGGCGACGCGACGGGCCACGCGCTTGATGGCGTCGGCATCCGCGACGGAGGATCCTCCGTACTTCTGCACCACCAAAGACATCGCAAACTCCGCTTCACAAAGGGATGGCACGCCCGCCTGGGCGCGCGTCCAGTGTAGTGGTGAGCGCGGTCACACCAGTGCGTCGGCCAAACGGGCGCCAAACGGGAGCAGTGCGGGCGCCGACGCCGGGC
>CAZRHL010000145.1:2096-3847 GCA_964600005.1 uncultured Demequinaceae bacterium | reverse complement strand
TGTTGCGGGTGATTCAGAACCAGCTGGTGAACAAGGCGATCCTGTGGGCCTGGTACGAGGACAGTCAGAAGTAGGCGTGAAGAGCGCGGTTTGACAGTGACGTGCCGCTAGGTGGCACGACCGCTTTGTCGACGCGTCCCGCGTCCTGACGCCTACGAGGTAAGAACGCGCGAGAACGCGGCGTTAGGGCGGGCACCGGGAAGCGCCACCCGCACGTCTCGCAAAGCTCGCTCGCCATCCACGCCCAGGTGCCGCTTCGCACACAGGGCCGCCACCGTCGGTGTCCGCGACTGCGCTTGGACGCAGTGCAGCAGCACGGTCTTGCCTTCTGCGCGCAACGCGGCGACGGCGTCGGCCGCCTCTGTGAGCACAAACTCAAGAGGCGGGTTCTCGTGACGGTCCGCGCGAGTTCAGGCGCTCAGGTGACGTTGGCCGACGAATATCTCAAAGGCAAGACGATTGATGAACTTGTTGCCATGGTGACGAGGCTGACCAAGCCATGATCATCCTCCATGTCCCCCACGCCTCACGTGTGATTCCCCCCGACGCCCGCGCGGGCATCGTGCTGAGCGATACGGAGGTTGAGCACGAGCTCGACCGGATGACGGATTCGTTCACCGACATCATTGCCACCCGCGCGCTGGCGGGTTCTGGAATTGGCGCACGCATCGTCGCACCGCCCGTTTCCCGGCTTGTGGTGGATGTTGAGCGGTTCACCGATGGCTCCGAACCGATGGAAGCCGTGGGTATGGGTGCGATCTACACCCGCACGCATGAGGGTCGCGTTCTGCGCGAGAGAGTCGACACCGCGTTGCTCGAGCGGTACTTCCACCCGCACGCTGCCGCCATGACCGACGCCGTTGACCGGGCCTTGGCCGAGTACGGGCGCGCCGTCGTCATCGACGAGCACTCGTACCCCACGAGCCGGCTCTCATACGAGATCACAGCTGCCGGTGCGGCCCGCCCCGAGATCTGCATCGGCACCGATGAGTTCCACACGCCTCGCTGGCTACTCGACGCTGCGGAGGCGGCGTTCGCTGGCTTTGACGTCACGCTTGACTCGCCTTTTGCGGGTACGTACGCGCCGGTCAAGCACTACGGCGCCGACGCTCGGGTTGCGTCGATCATGATCGAGATCCGGCGGGATCAATACATGGATGAGGACGCTGTTGCTCTGCACGATGGGGTGCAGCGCGTGGTTGAGGCGCTGGCAGGTCTCATGCGGGGCATCTGCACTTGAGCGCAAGGAGTCAGTTCGGCGGTGGCGGCTTGGGCATTGCGCTGCACTGGCGCTGCGCCGTACAATGTCCGTACAAATTATGGGCAAGAGAGAAGACGCGGTCCGCGAGACCTAACAACGAGCAAGAGCCCTAACCGTGGAGGAAGCACCATGAGCACCGCCGTACCTCGGAAGGACCAGCGCATTGAGTTTCGTATTAGTTCGCAGGATCGTGACCTGCTCGCCCAAGCCGCAGAGGCCGAGGGCACGGACCTGTCCGGCTTTGCCATGGAGAACCTCCGAATCGCTGCCCAGCGCGTACTCGCGGACCGCAGGAACTTTGCGTTGTCGCCCGTCGAGGCAGAACTGTGGGAGCAGCTCAATGAGCGGCCAGCTCGCGATTTGCCGGGTCTGCGCGCGCTGCTCTCGCGCCCGTCTCCGTGGGTCGACTGACGCTGCCGCCGGGAGGGGGGACCGGCCATGTACCTGAGACCGCGGCCGCTTGAGCGGGCCGACGTTGTGGACGGGTTCA
>CAZRHL010000145.1:0-2073 GCA_964600005.1 uncultured Demequinaceae bacterium | reverse complement strand
TCTCGTGAGGTGGTCGCCTACTACGCATGGGCGATGGCGAGCGTTCGGGCAGAGAATGTGCCGCAGCGGGCTCAGCGCGGGGCCGGCCGGTATCCGCAGCCTGTGGCGTTGCTTGCCAGGCTTGCCGTACACGAGGCTCATGAGGGGCGCGGACTCGGCCATGCCTTGCTCGCTGATGTGCTCGTCCGCACCATCGAGTTGGGCCAGGAGATCGGTTGCCGCGGCCTCTTGGTGCACGCCGAAAGCGACGACGCGCGTCGCTTTTACCTCCACGCCCTGCCCGAGTTCGAGCCCAGCCCCACGGACCCGCTGCACCTCGTCGCGCTCATGAAGGACCTGAGGAAAGCGGTGGGCGCGTAGGGAGCGTTGCGGGTTGCGGCCAGATCCCTGCCGGCTTGGCAACGCCCATCGCCTCGCGATGCGCTGAGGAACGCCAGATGGAAGAGCCGAGGGTCAGCTTCTGAGGTTCGCGAAGGGGTACTGCCCGTACTGTGACTTGAAGTCGAGGATGAGTGCGCTGTCTTCCGTCTGCACGGCGCCCGTGGAGGGGCGCCATGCCACCAGGAGTTGGTGCAGGCTGGCAAGTTGGCAGATGAAGCGGCCGCCCTAATGTCCCATGGGTTCGCCCGCGCAGAACTTCTTGTATTGAGAGAGCCGTCCTTGGAGCGTGGCAGCGGAACGAACCCCGCAAACCCGCTCCGGTGCACGCCCTCGATCGAGGAGCAGTCAACCGCCTCAGATGCGTCGCCCGTCACCAGCAACCCGCCTACTCCGCATCGAGCCCAAGGATCTTGTCCTTGACCCTCTTGAACTCCTCGTCGGTCAGTAGCCGCTCATATCGCAGGTTGTTGAGCTGACGGATCTTCCGAGCAGCGGGTTGGCCGTCGTTGTTCACAAGAGACTCGAGGATCTCGCGGATATCACTCCGCGTGACGGGTGCCTCCGCCAGGCTCTCAACCTGAGCGGCGAGCCGCGCGAGGATGGCACGCGCATGGTTGACGTGGTCCGGATGGATGGGTGTAGAGAGCGACCATGTGCTGCTCGTCAGTTGCAGTTGCGCTCTGCGGAGGTCATGCTGCTGGCTCACCACGCGTTCTCGCGACTTCCGGTCGGTGACCACGGCAGACGACACCTGGATCGCGCCGTCGGTGTGGACCACACCCCGAGTGGTGGCGTCCACGTTGTGTGCCTCCTGACCGAAGACCACCCAGCCCGGAAAAATCTCCACGTTGCCGCCAGCAAGCGACGGCACGTACCCAAACTGCTGCGCCGCGATGGTTTCTGTGTCGAATTCAATCCGGCTCAGTTCCCACTCCAAGCGTGCGGGCGCATTCATTCCGTAGAACTTGGTGACAGTGGATTCAAGGTTGCGGTAGGCCACAAGCGCAGCACCGCCTGCGGGCGCTGCGGCGAGGGCGGCGGCCGCTTGGTCCACACTCTCGGTCACGAGCGCGGCACGACGTTGAGCGGCGGCCGCTGCTTGCTGGGCCTTGGCAGGGTTCACTCCGCGCCCGCGAAGGAAGTAGATGCCCACGGCCGTCAGGACGAGACCAAGGATGATGCTGCCAGTTGGATTCGCGTCGGGATCGTGCCGGACCGCGGCCGGAATGGCGCTGAGCCCGGCTATCACTGCCAGAGCGCCGAACGCCGTGAGACCGACACCCCAGCCAGGATGTGCGTACTTCGCGGCGAAAGGACGGCGCGCTGGGCTTGCGCTGGCCGACGGTGGCTGAGTCACGGGTCAAAGTGTATTGACCGGGGCCGACGCTTGGAAGGACGAGATTCTCACCGCTCGGTGCCTCTAGCTAGGTGGTCTCGAACGAGACGGGTTGGCGGCAGAAGTCGCAGGGGCGCGTGATGCCCACGATGACGTCATTCTGCGCCCCGCAACCCTGGCACTCCACGACGGCCTTGCGACCAGCCTTAGGCACAAACTTGCGGCTGACGACGCGTTGAGAGCCGTGATCCACGTAGTAGTCCTCGAGAACGCCCGAGTCGATGAGCGCCTCGAGGTCCTCGCTCACGCGAGCCGCGGAGGTGCGAGTGATGCGAGCGACCTCGCGAAGTTCAATC
>CAZRHL010000144.1:0-3886 GCA_964600005.1 uncultured Demequinaceae bacterium | reverse complement strand
CGATGGTGCGCTCATCGACCACCGAGTTCACCTTGATCTTGATCCACGCGTCCCCCCCGGCGCGGGCGCGATCAGCTTCGGCATCGATGAGATCGATGAGGCCAGCACGCACCGACGTGGGGGCGACAAGAAGGCGGCGGAACTTCGCCTTCGGCGCGTAACCCGAGAGCTGGTTGAACAGCTTCGTGAGGTCGGCGCCCACATCCGGGTCCTTGGTGAGCAGTCCGTAGTCCTCATACATGCGGGCCGTGCGCGGGTGATAGTTGCCCGTGCCGATGTGGCAATAACGGTGCAGGCCGTCGTCCTCCTGGCGCACCACGAGCAACAGCTTGCAGTGAGTCTTGAGCCCCACAAGGCCGTACACGACGTGAACGCCCGCCTGCTCGAGCTTGCGCGCCCACGAGATGTTCCGCTTCTCATCAAAGCGGGCCTTGATCTCAACGAGAGCAAGCACCTGCTTGCCGTTGCGCGCCGCCTCAATGAGGGCGTCAACGATGGGGCTGTCCCCTGAGGTGCGGTACAGCGTCTGCTTGATCGCGAGCACCTGGGGGTCATTCGCGGCCTGGGTGAGGAACGCCTGCACCGAGGTCGAGAACGAATCGTAGGGGTGGTGGAGAAGCACGTCCGAACGCGAGATCGCCTGGAAGAGGTCCTGTTCCTCCGCGGTCTCCACCGGCGCCAGCTTGTGGTGGGTCGTGGGGCGGAACGCCGGGAACTGCAGGCGCGGTCGGTCGAGGTCTGCCACCACATCGAGCCCGCGCAGGTCGAGCGGGGCAGGCAGGTGGTAGACGTCCGCTTCCGAGATGCCGAGCTCACGGACAAGGAACTCACGCACGCGTGGGCTGAGGTCCTCCGCGACTTCGAGGCGCACCGCCGGGCCAAAACGGCGACGCAACAGCTCCTTCTCCATCGCCTTGAGGAGGTTCTCAGCGTCGTCCTCTTCCACCTCGACGTCTTCATTGCGAGTGACCCGGAACGTGTAGTGGTTCACCACATCCATGCCGGGGAAGAGGTAGTCGAGGTGAGCGGCGATGACGTCCTCGATCGGCACAAAGCTGCGCGGCTCGTCGTCCAATGCCGACGCATCGGTCACCTGAGAGGCCTTGCCCCGGGCGTCGACGCTCATGAAGCGGGGCAGCGTCTCCGGCACCTTCACCCGCGCGAAGTAGTCCTTGCCCGTGTCAGGGTCACGGATCTCGACCGCGAGGTTGAGCGAGAGGCCCGAGATGTAGGGGAACGGGTGGGCCGGGTCGACAGCGAGCGGGGTCAACACAGGGAAGATGTCGGAGCGGAACAGCTTGCGAAGGCGGTTCTGCTCATCGTCACCAAGCTCGTCGAGGCGCACCAGGTGGATTCCCTCGTCGGCCAGCGCCGGGCGGACCACGTCGTGAAAGACGTCAGCATGCCGGTCCATCAGCTCGTGGGCGCGTTCGATGAGGGTGTCGATGAGGCGCGTCGCACTCATGCCCGTCGCACTCGGAACGGCAAAGCCGGCGGCAAGGCGGCGCTTGAGGCCAGCGACCCGCACCATGAAGAACTCGTCAAGGTTCGACGCGAAGATCGCGAGGAATCGGGCGCGCTCAAGCAGCGGCGTCTCGTCGTCCTCCGCGAGCTCTAGCACCCGCTCGTTGAAGGCCAGCCAACTGAGCTCACGGTCAAGGAAACGATCCTCGGGAAGCCCTTCCGGAGCGTCGTGCTCCGGCTCGCTCGGCAGGGGCAGAGTCGGCACGGGGAACGTCTCTTCCGACGTCGCTGTCGCGATCGCTTCCGTTGTCGGCTCCACCGCGCTGATGCCCGTGCGACCGTACGACTCATGCACCTCTTCGAGCCGGATCTGCGACTCGTCTACGGGCGGCACGACGATCCCGTCATCGACTGACGAATCAGGATCGTGCCGGTAGGCGGTGTTGTCGTGGTCAGACATGAGCCCATGTTGTCATGGCGCGACGGTCATGGCGACTCAGTTTCTGCTCGGCGCAGCGGGCACGTAGCCTTGCGTCATGACAGGCGGCGCGCTGAAAGAGTCGTTGCCCCCTGTGGTGCGTGCCCTCGCGCCGGGAGTCCTCATCTCGATCGCAGGGGCGCTCGCCTTCGCGGGCGTCCTCGATCAGTTCCTCGAGCGTGACGACATCTATGCGGTCGACCAGCCCGTTCTCGAGTTCCTTGCCGACGCTCGCACGCCCTGGCTCACCACGTTCCTCACCTGGGTGACCCACGCCTTTGGCCCGGTCATCCTCCCCGCCATCATCGGCGTCGGCTGCGTGGTGTGGTACCTCCGCACCCGCGAGGTCCGCGGCCCCACGCTGGTCGCCGGTGCGATGGTGCTGTCGACCGCGATCGCCGCGGTGGTCAAGGTGATTGTCGAGAGGCCCCGCCCGCACGAGTCCCTGCAAATGGTGCCCGGCTTTGAGACCTCGTTCTCGTTCCCATCGGGACACACGACGGGTGCGGCGACGCTCGTCATGGTCGTGGCGTACCTTGCATGGCGCCGACGCCATGGCAAGCGGGCGCTCGCCGTCTGGGCGGGCGTCGCGCTCGCGGTCATCATCGTGGTGGGCGGGTCACGCCTTTACCTCGGGTACCACTTCGTCACCGACGTGCTCGCTGGCGTGTGCCTTGGTCTCGTCACGCTGGGCGCGGTCGTCGCCGTGTCGAGATGGCTTGACCTGCGCGCCATCGCGACGCACGAGACGGACGCCTAGATCACGCCAAAGGCGAGCATCGCGTCGGCCACACGGATGAAGCCTGCGATGTTCGCACCTGACACATAGTCGCCAGGCGTGCCGTACTCATCGGCCACCGTGACGCACGTGTCGTGGATGTGCGACATCGCCTCGTGGAGGCGCTGGTCGGTGTACTCGAAGGTCCACGAGTCACGCGAGGCGTTCTGCTGCATCTCGAGTGCGGACGTGACGACGCCGCCAGCGTTCGCTGCCTTGCCGGGAGCAAAGAGCACGCCGGCTTCACGGAACACCCGCACCGCCTCTGGGGTGGAGGGCATGTTGGCGCCTTCAGCGACCGCGCGCACACCCATGCGGACCAGGTTCTCGGCGCGCTTCTTGTCGATCTCGTTCTGCGTGGCACACGGAAGGGCGACATCCGCGTTGACGTCCCACACGGAGCCCTCGGTGACGTGGGTGGCTCCCGTGAGGCGCGCGTACTCGTCGAGGCGCGCACGCTTCTCGAACTTCAGCTCCTTGAGCAGGTCGATGTCGACGCCGGCCTCGTGGACGATGTAGCCGCTCGAGTCAGACACTGCGACCACCTGCGCACCGAGCTCCTGGGCCTTCTGCGCCGCGTGGACCGCAACGTTGCCGGAACCGGACACGACGACGCGGCGGCCTTCGAGACCTTCGCCGACACGGGCGAGCATGCGCTCGACAAAGTAGACGGTGCCAAAGCCGGTGGCCTCGGTGCGCACCTGCGAACCGCCCCAGCCGACACCCTTGCCGGTGAGCACGCCGGACTCGTAGCGGTTCGTGATGCGCTTGTACTGACCAAAGAGATAGCCGAGCTCGCGGCCCCCGACGCCGGTGTCGCCAGCGGGAACGTCGGTGTACTCACCGAGGTTGCGGTAGAGCTCCGTCATGAAGGACTGGCAGAAGCGCATCACCTCAGCGTCGGACTTGCCGCGCGGGTCAAAATCCGAACCGCCCTTGCCGCCACCGATCGGCATGCCCGTGAGGGAGTTCTTGAAGATCTGCTCGAATCCGAGGAACTTCACGATGCCCAAGTACACGCTCGGGTGAAAGCGGAGGCCACCCTTGTAGGGGCCAAGCACCGAACTGAACTCAACGCGGAAGCCGCGGTTGACTCGCACCTGACCGGCGTCGTCGACCCACGGTACGCGGAAGATGATCTGACGCTCGGGCTCGCACAGACGGCG
>CAZRHL010000143.1:0-3931 GCA_964600005.1 uncultured Demequinaceae bacterium | reverse complement strand
GCGACGACCTCTTCGTCACCAACCCCACCCGCCTCAAGAAGGGCATCGAGACCGGTGCGGCCAACGCCCTGCTCGTCAAGCTCAACCAGATCGGCACGCTGTCCGAGACCTCGGACGCCGTGCAGATGGCGCAGCGCGCCGGCTTCGCCGCCATGGTGTCGCACCGTTCCGGTGAGACCGAGGACGTCACGATCGCTGACCTCTCCGTGGCCTACAACGCTGGTCAGATCAAGACCGGTGCCCCCGCCCGTGGCGAGCGCGTCAACAAGTACAACCAGCTGCTCCGCATCGAAGAGGAGCTGGACGACGCCGCGAAGTACGCGGGCAAGGCTGCCTTCCCGCGTCGATACGGCAAGTAAGCGCAGGTTGCTTGCCGTGAGCACGCGCACTATAGAAGCGCGTCGATACGGCAAGTAAGCGCAGGTTGCTTGCCGTGAGCACGCGCACTATAGAAACGCGTCGATACGGCAAGTGAGGCTGTTGACTAACTGAACACGGGTGGCTCCCCGCGAGTCACCGCCAGTCGCGTGCGGCGCGCCTGGACAATGAGGGCATGTCTGCCCCTCAGCGTCCGGGCGCGCCGCGTTCGTCTGTGCGTTCGTCTGTGCGCTCAAACGCGCGCCCGCAGCGCCCGAGCGCCACGCGCTCGGGGCCGCCGTCGCGCCCAGGGCCAGGCACCCACTCGGGCTCGACTCCACGGGTGAAGCCGCGCATCGAAGCCGCCCCGGCGCGAGGATCGTTTGCCGCAGTCCTCTCGTGGCGCGTCCTCGTCCTTGCCGCTGTCATCGCATTGGCCTTTGCGCTTGTGTGGCCGTCACTGCGCGTCTTCGGTGAGCAGCAAGCGGAGTACGAGGCACTTCAGGCCGAGCGTGCCGAGGCACAGGCAGAGGTCGATGCCCTCGAGGCCGAGCTCGCCCGCTGGGATGACCCCAACTATGTCCAGGCGCAAGCGCGCGAACGCCTCGCTTATGTGTTCCCTGGTGAGAGCCCGTTCCGGGTGCTCGACCCTGAACTCGCTCGCCCCGCCGCCGAAGGCTCCGTGGATGCGCTCGCCGAAGGTGAGGACCCCACCTCAGAGGGCCCTTGGTATGAGCGCTTGTGGTCAACGATGGAGCGCGATGGCGCGCCGCCGACCGCCCCCGTGACACCACTGTCAACGCCGGGAGAAACCGAGCAGCCGATGACGATGCAGATGATGCCGGGAGGCGACACCCCGGCCACTCCGGCGCCCGGCACCAACATAGACTTGGGTGGATGAGCGCGACCCCTGCCGAATTGGCCGTCCTTCATGCCCAACTGGGTCGGCCTGCCCGCGGCGTCGTCGCTATTGCTGCGCGGTGCGTATGTGGCAACCCGAGCGTCGTCACGACGCTCCCTCGCCTTCCCGATGGCACGCCCTTCCCGACGCTGTACTACTTGACGCATCCGGGTGCGGTGGCCGCCGCGTCACAGCTGGAGGCGGTAGGCGTCATGCGGGAGATGCAGGACAGACTTGCCGGTGACGAGGACCTCCAGTTGCGTTACCAGGCCGCTCACGAGCAGTACCTCAGTGCGCGCAACGCGATCGACGATGTGGCGGAGATTCACGGAATCTCGGCTGGTGGGATGCCGCATCGCGTCAAGTGTCTGCATGTGTTGGTGGGCCATGCGCTCGCGGCAGGACCGGGGGTCAACCCGCTTGGCGATGAGGCGCTGGCAATGATGGCGGACCGATGGAGCCCCACCCGCTGTACGTGTGAGGATCCCGGGGCCGCACTACGGGCGGATGCGGAGTGAGCCGCGATTAGGCTGTGCGCATGACCCGCGTCGCTGCCGTGGATTGCGGCACCAATTCCATTCGCTTGCTCATTGCCGATGTTGCCGACGGACGTCTTACTGACGTGGTGCGCGAGATGACGGTGGTACGGCTTGGCCAGGGCGTTGACAAGACAGGCGAGTTCGCAGCTGAAGCACTTGAGCGCACCTTCGCCGCCGCCGATCGCTATGCCGCGTCATGCCGCGAGCACAGTGTTGACGTGATTCGTTTTGTGGCGACCTCTGCCACGCGCGATGCGCGTAACCGTGACGTGTTCATTAATGGGATTGTCGACCGGCTTGGCGTTGCCCCTGAGGTGGTGTCCGGCGAGGAAGAGGCTCGGCTTAGTTTCCGTGGTGCCACGAGCGTGCTCGACGCGGGGCACGACGCTCCCTATTTGGTGGTCGACCTCGGCGGCGGCTCGACCGAACTCGTCTTGGGCACATCAGCGCCCGATGCTGCATATTCGATGGATGTGGGCTGTGTGCGGATGACGGAGCGCCACCTCGCGTCGGACCCTCCCACCGGTGATGAGATTGGTGCCGCCGTGGCGGACGTCAACGCGGCTCTCGACATCGCAGGCGACACTGTCGACTTTGCTGCGACGCGCACGCTGGTGGGACTGGCGGGTTCAATCACCACGGTGACTGCCCAGGCGCTTGACTTGCCGCGGTACGACCGTGACCGTATCAACGGCGCCGTGTTGCCGATCGATGCGGCGATGGAGGCCTGCGATGAGTTGCTGCATGCCTCCCGCAATTCGAGGGCGGCGATGGGCTTCGTGCACCCAGGCCGTGTTGACGTGATCGGCGCAGGCGCACTGGTGTGGCACACGGTCATGGGCCGCGTGCGCGAGGCGGTGCGGACCGCTGGGCGCGAGTTGCCGCATGTGGTGACGAGCGAGCACGACATTCTCGACGGCATCGCGTTCTCCGCAGCCGACCGCGCTTAGCCGCCCGCCGCGAACCCGGCGGTAGCGTCGGCGGCAACCCAAGCGTCGGCCCCCACCTCGAAGCTACGAACCGCTCCCCACCCCTTCCCGAGGTTCTGAACCGCTGCGAACCGCGACACGCCGTGTCCGCGACGTCCAGCCGCCCCAACCACGGCGCGCCGGCCGTGCGAGCGGTTCGGAGCATCGTGGGGGAGGAGTGAGCGGTTCGTAGCTTCGGGAGCGGGAGGGTGCCGACGCTGCCCGCGCCAACGCGCGGCGGTTCGCCGCCACTCGCTCTGAAATGGGAGAGTGGTGTCCGCGCCCCCGTAGCCCAATTGGCAGAGGCAGCCGACTTAAAATCGGCACAGTGCGGGTTCGAGTCCCGTCGGGGGTACAAATCGCCACAATTGGCGCCGACGCTGGGGTTTCCCGGTATTGTCGGGCCGTACCTTTGCACCTGTTCAAGGAGACATAGTGGCTAACCCCGTTTTCTCACAGTCCGAACAGTTCAAGCCCGGCGCCACCGTCGGATTTGATCTGCCCGCCGAAGGCGCCGAGGGCACCGTCATTGGTGAGCCCACCGGCCGCATGAGCTTCGACGGCGTCATCGCCAAGGCCGCCTCGCTGTTCCTGCTCGGTGCGGGTGCCGCTGTCATCGTCGGGATGTTCTTCCCGAGCATCGCACTGCCGCTCGGTATGGCGGCCTTCGCGTTCTCGCTCATTGTTGCTTTTGGCTCCTCGGAGCCGCGCCCCGCGCTGTACGCCATCACTATCGCCCTTTACGGCGGCGCCGTGGGTGGCATCTCGGTGCGCTATGAGGCGGCCTACGGCGGCATTATCTTGCAGGCCGTTACCGGTACTGCCGTTGTGTTCGCAGTGGCGCTCGCGGTGTACCGCTCGGGCCGCATTCGCAACATGCGCAAGGTCAACCGCTTCCTCGCGGTTGCGGTGCCAGCGTACGTGGTCTTCTCGCTCGTGAACTTTGCGATGGTCTACTTCGGGGACTTCAACATGCGTGAGGTGACGATCACCGGCACCAACATCCCGTTCGGCCTGGTCCTGTCGGTCTTCGCCATCGCCGTCGGGGCCTTCATGCTGATCAGCGACTTCGACTTTGTCGCCAACGGCGTGCGCAACGGCCTTCCCGCAAAGTGGGAGTGGACCGCTGCATACGGCCTCGTATTCGCCATCATCTGGATCTACCT
>CAZRHL010000142.1:0-3973 GCA_964600005.1 uncultured Demequinaceae bacterium | reverse complement strand
AGCACCGCTCTCCTAAAGCGGGTGTCGCGCGTTCGAATCGCGCCAGGCGCACTGTTGCTGCTGTTTGCCGTGACACCAGGGATGATGCCTTGTCGTCCGGTCCGATCTGCGGCAGTTGACGAAGTGCAGAACCGGGGCCACAATCACCATCAACGATGCGCGTCGGCTGTGCAAGTCGGCGCGCATTGTTATTGGCTGGGCCTGCGTCATCCCTGGCAGGTGGGGCCCCGCGATTGATCGCGGCGTGGCAGCACCCATGCCCAGTTCGCCCTGGTTACCGTGAGGGAGTGGCCGACTACATTTCGCGCGCCCTCGTGGCGGATGCACTGACAGAGTGGCGCGCTCTGCTGCGCGCGCGCTCGAGTGTGTCGCCATTGCGCGATCTCGGCACCACTGACAGCCCCATCATCGATCTGGCAGGCTCCCACCCCTCGGGTCTTGCCCCGCTTTTTGCTGGCCGCGCCACTTTGCTGTCGACACTCCTCCGCGATCCCGAGGTGTTTGCGGCTGCCTCTCACAGTGGACGCCTCATCATCGACGCGGCCGAACACATCGTCGCGACGACCGGCGCGTGGACCGCCGCTCTCGTCGTCGGAACTGTCGCCTACAACGGCGTCGAACAGCCCCTCTTGTTGCGTCCCGTCACGCTCGAGCGTGCTCGCGACAACGACATCTCGATCACTCTCCGTCACGAGGTGCACGTCAACCCCGTCGTCGCATCGGCGGTCCGTGAAGGTGGCGGCCCAGCCGATCTCGCGAGCCGCGCGGCTCGCACTCTCGAAGGCCGTGAGTTTGATCCGCGCCCCCTATGGGACGAGGTGCGCGGGCTCACCGAGGTCCTTCCAGGCGTCGAGGTCCACGAGAAGCTCTTGCTCGGTGCCTTTGACGATGCGGAACAGCGCCTTCTTGATGACCTTGATGACCTCGACGCCGTCATCGGCGCCTCCGATGTCGTCGCGGCAATTGCCGGTGATGCGGATGCGGCGACGATCCTCGCCGAGCCGCTGCCGCGATGGGGTCTTGGCGACCGTGACCCTTTTGGTGAGCGCGGCATCGGCGACTTGGACGATGAGGCCTTCCGGGCTGTCGATCTCGTGGCGCTCGGCCGGTCGGTCTCGATTGACGCGCCACCGGGCGTCGACGCCACCGCGATCGTTGCGGCAATAGCGGCCGATGCCGCAGCGTCGGGCCGGACGTCCGCGGTCGTCGGCGGTTCGGACGAGACGCTCGCTGCGGTCGAGGCCGCCCTGAACGATGCCGGTGCTGGCGACGCCGCGATGACCGGCATTGCCGAACACTGGCACGCCGACGCGCGGGCTCGTCTTCTCGCATCCCTCACCCTCGATACCCCCGCCGTGAACGAGGAGGAGTTCCGCCTCGTCGGCGAGGGGCTGCTCCGTGCGCGCAGCGATGTCGCCTCTCGCTATGAGGCCCTGCACCGTCCGCGTCGGCCGTGGGGAGCGTCGGCCTTTGACGCCGTCCAGGCGATCGTCCGCCTCACTGCGAGCGAACCCTCGCCCGGCCATTCACTCCGCCTCAGCCACGAGGCGGGCGCCGCGGTCGCCGAACATGGCCTCGCTCACGTTGCGGCTGCGATGATCGCGCGGCTCCACGGCACCGAGGTCGACGTGCCGTCGCAGGTGGCGGACCGTGAACCAGAGCCCGTGCTGCCGCGCACGTGGTGGTCGCAGGTTGCGCAGTCCGTGGAGCATGGCGCGGCGCTTGATGAGGCGCTGGCTGTCGCGGTTCGGCTCTTGCCGTCGTTGAGGTCCGACGCTCGGGCAGCGGCCACTGAGACCGGCCTTGACGAGGCAGTCACCTTGGACGACTGGCGTGAGCAGGTCCACCTCTTCCTTGACGTTCAGAGCACCCTCGACACCTTCTCTCCGGCGGTGTATCACCGCTCGCTTGCTGACTTGGTTGACGCGACGGCGCCGCGGACCGGGGGTGCTGAGTCGACGATGGACCGCTCGACCCGCCGTGCGCTCGTGCGCCGGGCAAGCGAGCTGCTTCGACCTGGGCGCGACAAGAACGAGCTTCATGCGCACTTGGCAGCCGCCGCTCGTGAGGCGGAGAGGTGGCGTGACCGTTGCTCGGCGGGTGGATGGCCCGTGGTGCCGGACGACTTCGGGCCTTATGCGGTCCGCATGGCTCGGTTGGATGAAGCATGGGCAGTGCTCGCGCCGGTGTTGCCCAGTGCCGCGGGTCTCGACGAGCCGGGTGCGATGCCGCTCAGTGAACTGATTCGTGCTCTTGAAGACCTCACGCAGGCGATCCCAGGCGGGATCGACCGGGCGCCGGTGTCACCTGCGAGCATCGACCTCGACGATGAAGGCTTTGCGGCGCTCCTCGAGAGCCTGCGGGAGCGTGACGCCTCACCGGAACAGATCCGCGTCGACCTTGAGTTCGCGTGGTGGGCCGCCGCCTTTGACGCGATGATCGGAGCGGAGCCTCGACTGATCGAGACGGGCGCGCTCGGTGCCGCCGTTGAGCGCTACCTCGAACTCGATCGTGCGTTCGGCGAGATGCGCACGGCACCTCTCATGCGTGCCGTTGCCGAGCAACGCCGCCAGGCAATCGCGCGCCACCCGGAAGACGCTCGCGACCTCTTTGCCTCGCTCATGGAAGGGGCTGAGATCTCGGTCCGCGACATGCGTCGTGACTTCGGAGCCGTGGTGGCGGCGTTGAGGCCCATCGTCATCGCGCGCGCGGACCAGGTGCCGCACATGATGCCTGCTGCTCGCTGCATCGACGTGCTGATCGTGGTGGGCATCGAGTCCCTCTCGACCGCGGAGATCATTCCGGCGCTCGGCCGCGCCACCCAAGTCGTCATGGTGGCTGATGGGCGCAGCGCCACCCGCTCGGCCGTCGCCGATATTGCGCGCCTGTTGCCGCGCGTGCCGCTGCGCGGGCTGCCGCAGCGTCGTGACCCTCGCGTCGGCGCGGTGCTGCAGAGTCTTGGTTACGAGCGGACTGTCGCGGTTGTGCCGCCGCCCGGCGAGGCGGGGGAGGGCAACCTCGACGCCACCGTGCTCGACGCCGTCGCCCAACCCGTCGCCGGGCGTCATGTGGTCGAGTCGACCCGCGCGGAAGCGCTCGCAGCAGCCGAGCGGGTCGTCACCGCCGTGGGCACGTTGCCCCGTCGCTCGGTGCTCGTTGTCGCGGGAAATGCGCTCCATGCGGCGCGCATCGTCGACGCCTTGAACGAGCGCGATATCGCGATAGGGGACGGCGTCCGCGTGGTGGAACTCGGTGACGCGGCGGGCCTCAATGCGGACGAGGTGATCATCTCTCTCGGTTTCGCCCGTGACCACCGGGGCGTGTTGCCCGCTGAGCTCGGCATTCTGGCCACGCCTGCTGGCGGCGCAGCTCTCGCTCAGGCCTTGGTCGCGTCACGTGTTTCAGTCGCCGTGCTGACGGCCCTGAGCGCGCACCAGTTGCAACAGCTCGCGGACGGATCGGTGGAAGGCAATGGTGTCGGCGGTCTCGCGGCGCTGATCGAGGCTGCGGGCCAGCCGCCCGTGCCTCCGGAGCGTGCAAGGCCAGGTCCGGCCGACTGGCTGCTCTCGGATGTCGCCCGTCTGCTTCGCGCTCGCGGCTGCGCAGTGCGTCTGCGCTACGGGGTGGGAGATCAGGCGATTCCGCTCGTCGTGGGCGGTCCGCATGACCGTGGCTATCGCGTAGCCGTCGTGACCGATGAGCCTGCTGACGGTCCGGTCGCGTCATTGCGGGATCGGGTGCGCTGGCAATACCGCCGCCTCGAGGCGCTTGGGTGGACCGTGGTGTCGCTGTGGACAGTCGACGTGTTCGTCGACCCGGTTGGCGCGGCCGACGCGGTGATGGCGGCGCTTGGCACTGGCGACGAGCCGAACGGCCCGGATGTCGCTGAGAGCGAGCCAGCTGCGGTGGGGGGCGCTGGTGAGGTGGCGGGCGCTGCCACTGAGGACAGCGTCGAGGTCGAAGAGGTATTTGA
>CAZRHL010000141.1:505-3977 GCA_964600005.1 uncultured Demequinaceae bacterium | reverse complement strand
GGCCCCATCGAATCGTCGGATGAGTGGATCCGCTCCCGCACGGGAATCGTCACCCGCGTGCGCGCGGAGGAGACCACCTCAGTGCTCGACCTCGCTGAAAGGGCTGCCCGCGACGCAATCGCGAAGGCGGGCCTTGAGCCGAGCAACATCGATGCGGTGCTGCTGTCGACGATCACGTACCCGCATCTCGCTGGCGCGGGTGCACCCGTCATTGCCGACCGCCTCGGTCTCACCGTCCCGGCACACGACATTCGTGCCGCTTGCGCTGGTTACTGCTACGGCATCGGCCAGGCCGACGCGATGGTCCGCTCTGGCGCGGCCACGTACGTGCTCGTCATCGGCGCTGAGAAGCTGTCCGACTTTGTTGACCCCGAGG
Source organism: uncultured Demequinaceae bacterium (assembly GCA_964600005.1). GTDB lineage: Bacteria > Actinomycetota > Actinomycetes > Actinomycetales > Demequinaceae > Demequina. The sequence goes on along the minus strand of CAZRHL010000141.1, from coordinate 3,601 downwards.
ACCGCTCGATCTCGTTCCTCCTGGGTGATGGCGCTGGAGCCGTCGTTGTGGGGCCCTCAGACTTTCCGGGCATCGGCCCCACGATCGCAGGTTCCGATGGCTCCGGCGCTCACCTCGTCGCTGAGTCGAACACGTGGCTTGATATCAAGAACGACCCCTCGCTGCCCTTTCCCACGTTGCGCCAGGAAGGCCCGAGCGTCTTCAAGTGGGCCTCCTTCAAGATGGCGCCAGTGGCGCGCGAAGCAATCGAGAAGGCGGGCCTCACCCCCGAGGACATTGATGCGTTCATCCCGCACCAGGCAAACATCCGCATCATCGAACAGATGGTGAAGCAGATCGGCCTTCCCGAATCGGTGGTTGTCGCCAAGGACATCGCCGATTCTGGCAACACGTCGGCGGCGTCGATTCCGCTCGCCACCGAACGGCTGTACCGTGACGGGGCTGTGAAGTCGGGAGACATCGCGCTCCAGATCGGTTTTGGTGCTGGACTTGTCTATGCAGCACAAGTGATCGTTCTTCCGTAAAACACCACCGTCCGGCGCTACCCTCGGTAGTCGTCGACATGAAGCGGGTGCCACCCGGCACTGCCCAACCCAAGGAGAGAAACCCGATGGCCCTTTCTGAGCAGGACATCCTCGCTGGCCTTGCCGAGATCGTTGCCGAGGAGACTGGCATTGACGCTGGCGACGTGCAGCTCGACAAGTCGTTCACCGATGACCTCGACATCGACTCGCTGTCGATGATGACGATCGTCACCCTCGCGGAGGAGAAGTTCGACGTTCGCATCCCCGACGAGGAAGTCAAGAACCTCGTCACCGTGGGCGACGCTGTCTCCTACATCGCGAAGGCTCAGGCCTAAGTTCACCCCGGGCCGCATTTGGCCCAGCCACACGACCACCGATCTCGGAGGAACACCATGGCAGTTGTCGTCACCGGCCTCGGCGCCACCACCCCGCTGGGCGGGGATGTGCGCTCCACGTGGGAGGCGGCACTCGCAGGACGCTCGGGCGTGCGCACGCTTGAGAACGACTGGGCGGAGCGTTACGGCATCCCTGTGTCGTTTGCGGGCCAGATCGCCGTCAGTCCAGAAGAGGTGCTGAAGCGCCCTGAGATCAAGCGGATGGACCCGTCTGCGCAGTTCGCGATCATCGCGACGCGTGAGGCATGGGCCGACGCTGGCTCGCCCGAGGTTGACCCCGAGCGTCTTGGCACCGTGGTGTCGAGCGGCATCGGCGGCGTGTGGACTCTTCTCACAGCGTGGGACACGGTGAAGGAGCGGGGCGCCGAGCGCGTGCTGCCCCTCACCGTGCCCATGTTGATGCCGAACTCCCCCACCGCCTACGTCGAGTTGGAGCTCGGTGCGAAGGCGGGTGCGCACGCCCCCGTATCGGCGTGTGCCTCAGGTGCTGAGGCGATTGGCATGGCCTTTGAGATGATCGAGTCTGGCCGTGCCGACGTCGTTGTGGCGGGCGGTACCGAAGCCGCCATCCACCCGCTTCCCATTTCCGCATTCGCTGCGATGCAGGCGCTGTCCAAGCGCAATGACGACCCTGCCGGTGCGTCGCGTCCCTATGACACGACGCGCGACGGTTTTGTCCTCGGTGAAGGTGCGGGCATCGTTGTGCTCGAGTCCGAGGAGCACGCACGCGCACGCGGGGCGAAGATCTACGCGCGTCTCACGGGCCTCGGCCTTACGTCGGACGCCCACCACATCGCTGCGCCGGACCCGGAAGGCGCAGGCCAGCAACGTGCAATGCGCATTGCCATCGAGCGTGCGGGCCTCACCGCGAACGACATCGTTCACGTCAATGCCCATGCCACGTCCACCCCTGCGGGTGACATGGTCGAGGCGCGTGGAATCCGCTCTGTCATGGGTGCGCATGCAGACAACGTCCTGTTGAGCGCCACGAAATCGATGACCGGCCACCTTCTCGGTGGTGCGGGTGCGCTTGAGTCGGTCTTTACGATTCTCGCTCTTCATGAGCGGACGGCTCCGCCCACGATCAACGTCAACAGCCCTGACCCCGAGCTTCAGGTGGACCTCGTGCGTGACACTCCTCGCGCTCTGCCCGCCTCGGGCGACCTCGCCGCGATCAACAACGCGTTCGGCTTTGGTGGCCACAACGCGGCGCTGCTCTTTACGACCGTCTAAACCCCAGCGTCGGACGTTGGCGTGCCCTGGTGGAAGCGCAACAGCCAGCGCTCGTCTTCGTGCACCCAGATCGACGTGCGATGCGCTGCGCCATGGGGCGAGTCGAGTGGCACTGTCGTATAGCGCGTCAGCACCACGTCAGGAGCAATCTCAACGATCTCGAGACCCCGCAAGGGGATCTCGACACGAATCTCAACCGGCGGCATCGACAGGACGTCGTCGCGCGTGAAGAGCCTGCCGGAGCGTCCCACTTCGGTGAAGTCGGGGTGGAGCACCGCGTCCATGTACGTGGGGTCAAAGCGGCTCTCGGATACCCACATCGACTCCTCGAGCGCTTGAAGCGTGAGGAGCGCGATGGATTCCAAGGCCATGGTGCTCCTAGCCGACGCGGTGGAGCCAGCGCACAGGCGCTCCTGCGCCCGCGTAACGGAAAGGCTCGAGTTCTTCGTCCCACGCCGTTCCCAGCGCAAGATCCATCGCACGCTTGAAATCTGCGGCGGTGCCGCCGGCCTCAAGCACTGCACGGATGCGGTCCTCCGGCACCACGATGTTGCCGTGAACGTCCGTGACTGCGTGGAAGATGCCGAGCGATGGTGTGTGCGACCAGCGAGCGCCGTCACAGCCAAATGAGGGGTCCTCGGTCACCTCATAACGGACGTGCTCCCATCCGCGCAGGGCGGACGCAAGGCGCGCTCCCGTGCCCTGGTGACCTTGCCAGGCGACCTCGGCACGGAAGAGGTTCGCGCCCGCAGGCTGATCAGTCCATTCGAATGAGGCGCGCGTACTCAGCACCGACTGCGCGGCCCACTCGATGTGCGGGCACATTGCGCGGGTCGCTGAGTGCACGAAAAGAACACCACGGGTGATGGCGGCCATGACCCCTCCTTCGGTACAGGTGCGTCTTCCCCTACGACCTGTTCCAGGAATCCGGCTCTCCGGGTGTG
>CAZRHL010000141.1:0-495 GCA_964600005.1 uncultured Demequinaceae bacterium | reverse complement strand
GCCTCTATCGTGCCTCACCTGCGGCCAAAGCGCCAGCACAGCAACGGTGTGGCGGGACTTATCAGACGCGCCGATCGCGTGGCCCACCTGCTGCTGTGCAGGCGCACAGTCTGCAGTGACCGAGCCTTCGTGGCAGAGTGAAAGGGTGACGCCGCACGCAATCGATCAACCTCGGTCCGTTCACACCGGACCGTTGACGGTTGCGCAGATTCGTGAGCTTGAGCGCCGCACGATGGAGTCGGTTCCCGAGGCCACCCTTATGGGCCGCGCTGCCCGGGCCGTGGCCGACGAGATTGCCGCGACTGTTGCGGACACTCGCCACCCATTGCGCGGAACCCGGGTGGCGATCCTCGCTGGTTCGGGAAACAACGGCGGCGACGCATTGCTTGCTGGCGCCCTGCTCGCAGCCGACGGAGCCATCGTGGTGGCGATTCCGGTGGCCTCGAGGCTTGACGATGATGGCGCTGATGCCCTACGAGCAGCGGGCGGACACAT
>CAZRHL010000140.1:0-3990 GCA_964600005.1 uncultured Demequinaceae bacterium | reverse complement strand
TTCACCTCGTTCCAGGCGGATGTGGAGCAGCTGTTCACGCCGATCCAGCGCCGCCTGGACGAGCTTGATCTACTCAACGAGTGGACGACCCCAGTGGGATCCGCCGTGTTCGCGATCCCGCCCGGCTGTTCTGAGGGCGGCTTCATCGGAGACACCCTGCTCACGTGAAACGGGTTTCGAACATCAACACCATTCTTCGGCGTCCACAGTGGACATCCTCTCAGGCCAGCCGAAACCAGCCGTATCGAATGTCACTCACTCATGCAGCAGACACCACCGGAGCGACCTTGATCGCAGACGCTGGCATCCCACTCCATGTCCTCCAAGGCATCCTTGGCCACTAATCGATCGAGACCACCCGGGGCTACCTCCACCCCGACACCAGGCACCTCGGCGATGAAAAGGCTACCGATCGCAACCAAAAAAGGGGCGCCAGGTCCCGGCTCGTCGCAACGGCCGCAATCTACGCGTGACGGAAGGCATCAGCACACTCGGCCAGATGCTTCCGTAAACCCCTCCGCAAAGGGACAACAGAAACGACGAAGCCCAGGTGAGAAACCTGCTCTCACCTGGGCTTTTCTGTCGGGCTGACAGGATTTGAACCTGCGACCCCTTGACCCCCAGGTGGTACGGGTAAGGCTCATAGTCCACTTGACCAGGGGTTTTGTGTTTCAGGTGTGTGCTCTGCGCGTCACGTTTTGCAGGGTTTGCAGGCTGTTGGTCACCTGATTGGTCCACTTTGGATCAGACGCCGCAGGCACGCATTCAGGAACTCAGATGTCTCGACACAAACACATCAGTGTTGATGACCTTCTGACAGAAATCGGACAGAGACTCGAACGGATCGTCTGCATGTACGTTCTGCCAGGAGACCCCAAGCTCGCCGAGTCGAGGCAGGCCCAACTGATACTGGTTGCCGGTTCGCTCTATGACGTCCAGCTCAATTAGCGCGTCCCGAACCGAAAGCGCCACCTCACTTCCGCCCACCACCACGCGATCGACCTTGTCGGCGGAGACTGCGGGCGCTTCTCTGGAAGTTCGATGGAAGGCCAAGAGAAGCTTGCGGACAGCCACAACTACCTGTGTTGCTAGATTTCGGCTGATCGGGCGCCCGACGTTGGCGCCCAATGACACAACGTAGGGGTCCCATTGATGCCAGTGGTCCGGCCAGGACACAACGAGGTCGCGCGGCGCATAAGTAACGACACGAAGCTCGCGATCATGCCGGGCAGCGCTTCGAGACACAAGTACCGAAGTGCCGACCGACCGTTCGGAAGATATGGCCCTCATGACAGTCGCGACGATCTCAATTTCGTCCGCAACGAGCACAACGTCTGGTCCAGCATCGAACTGGTCTCCTCGGCCAGAGCGAAGAATAAGCCCGTAGTCAGTGAAAACAGCCACATGACTCAAAGGGCTAGTCAGGGTCAGAACACCAGATGCTTCCGTCACGTTGAACTCAATATCATCCTCCGAAAGCCGAGGATCATCGTCAAGTATGCGCAACTTCGCATCAGCCCCATCTCGGTGCTGATACCACGCGCGCGCTCCTGAAGAACCGATCGCGTGCGACTTGATAGCGTCGTCTACCAAGTCTTCCGGGATACTCGGGGTCGCGCCGGAGGGAGAGAGCGCTGCGAGGAATCGAGCAAAAAACGGACCCACGGGCGGCAATGAGGCGAGAAATGGCGCGCGCTCGACAGCGAGCAACTCACTGACGGGAGAGGACACTGCCCACGCTCGCAGATAGTCACTGAAGACCGGATTCGCAAACTCACTACCTCTGACGAATGGGTGGTCCTGCACGAATCCGGCGATGAGGTCTTCATAGCGGGCACGCTCATCCTCTGAGAGGACTGCGGGACGCGCCAGGGCAACTTCCCGCGTCCCGGTGAGATTGAGGAGCCTCTCGGCCTGCTCATCCCGGCTATACAGAGCACGGCTGTCGGCATCCCCTGGCCGGATTCCGAGCGACTCTCCCAGCGCGCTACGAACTTTGCCTGTCTCGCGATCCAGAATGTATTCGACCACCTCGCGCAGCAATTCCCCGCGCTGCCGACGCGCATGAGCTGAACCGTCAGCATTCAACCTGGAAAATTCTGCCTGAGGGTTGGATACCTTGAGACGCTCTCCGAGAGCTAAGAGGACTGGAGGGTATCCAAGAAACGATTCGGTCTCCAGCCACCTCTCGCTTAGGTGCTGACAACTCACATCCTGAGAAACCAACGAACGCGCAAGATTAGCGAGCAACGCATCCCTAAGTCTGGAGAATGGCTCGGGCTGTTCTCGGTGCAATCTGTAATCAGATTGGTCAAGTGCCGCGGAGACAAAGTCGCACGCCTGCTCATAGCCCAACGGCTGGAGCTCGAAAGCGGGCGAGGGGCGGTCGATCAACTTTAGCGCGATCTCAGTTAGCGCGATCGAGTCCGAACGGCCCAGGAGAATAATCCTCGGCCCGTGCGTTGACTCATCAATGAACCACTCAAGGTCCTTGAGGAACTCGAAGTAGTTGTCTGACCCTGACCTAAGTTGCGCCTCGTCAGTGCTGTCCAACACGAGAGTGGCGCGCCCGTTCCGAACGTCGTCGCGAAACTGCTCCATCTGCACCGGTCCAAGCGCCTTTACCAGTTCACCGAGCAATGTGCCGCTGCCTACGTTGACCTTCGCTAGGTCTATGTACAGCGTGTGGAGCGAATGCGCGATGCTTTTCGCAGCTTCGGACTTCCCCATAGCCCCCGGGGCGGAGATCAGGAGTATGGGTCCACCGAGGTCAGGACTGGTACCTCCGGTGGCTACGTCCGGCCAAACGTAGGCGAGCGAAGGCTGCGGCTCGCTTGTGATCGCGCGATGCTCCGCGGCTTCGTAGGCGTTAGTTGATATCGGCAACTGTTGGAGCAACGCTCTCAGAGCTGTTCGCATGCTCTTCATGCTACTCCGGCGCTACGAACATCTCCTTGCACCGCGCGGGAACAGTAGTCCACGATGAGGCAGCCGTGAACTGGCTGCGCTGGATAGTGGAGGGGCCGGGCCGGCAACTTCCCCTTCGCCGGCCCGGCGCTCGCGGGTTTCTAGCCCTTGATGTTGCGTGGGTCGTGCGCTGGAGCGACCGTGTTCTTGTCACGAATCCGTCCATCGCGGCCGTGAATCAAGACCTCTCCACCGCCGTGGCCCGCGGAGTAGTCGCGCGCCGCGGCATAGGCATCCGCCTGAGTGCCGTGGAGCGATGACGCACGGGAGTTGCCGTGGCCGACAGTCGCCCACCCGTCTCCGCGTGGGACGACCGAATAGTCGCCGTTCTTGCTCATGTCTCACCTCTTCTCACACCGGGCGAAGCCGACGAGGGGCTGGTGGACCGGACGCCGAGCTATCGCATCATGCTCCGTATCCTCCCCTACGCATCGAATGCATGTTCGACCGGCACGCCGGTTGCCGGTTCGACGTCGAAGCGATCAGGGGCGGCACGCCACGAGTGTTCACGGTGGGCGGAAGTGGCGCGGCGGTGTTAGGTCCTCAGTACCGGGGGGAGGACGACGAGCCTCGTGTGCGTACCCGCGTCCGCGCACGCTGGACGGGACGGCGGGCTCCAAATCGTGTACGGATTGAGTCGTACACGTCGGTTGTTCCCGATTCGTCAACGACCGAGACGAGGAGCGCGAAGGGAATCTTGGTGGGCGAGTTGTCGAGGGCTCCACTTCGGCGCGCGACGTAGGACAGCTCGAGTCTTGGCAGCTCGACCTCGCTGGGCTTCAAAGCCACTCGGTAGTGGCGGACGGTCTCCCACTTCCCACTGTCTCGCAGTTGCGCTTCCGAGGCGCCTCTCTTCGCAGCACCGAGCGTCTTGGTGACGGGCTCCTGACTGGGCGTCCATCCCTGAGCGAGAAGCGCACGTGCCGTGTCGCCACCGATGAACAGAGTTTGCTTCTTGTCAGGTAGCCCCTTCGGCGGGGTGAACGTGTGGATTCGGTGATGCGGCCGCAGAACGAGTTCGAG
>CAZRHL010000139.1:0-4016 GCA_964600005.1 uncultured Demequinaceae bacterium | reverse complement strand
TGGGGGCCCGGCTCGGACGACCGCGTGGATGAGGGCAAGCACACCCGAGACGGCGTGAACGATCCCCGGTCGATCGGGGCAGGACAACGAGAGCACCCAGGCGGTCGGTTCTGTGGACACAGCCCCCACGGTAGTCGTCTTGGGACCTAATCCCTGACACCATAGGCGCATGAGTGACGACGTTGACGTGCGGATCGAGAAGATCGATACCGCGCACGCTGGTGAGTTGTTGACCGTGCGGCGCGCGGCTTTTGTCGTGGAGGCGCAGCTTTACAACGATCCGCACATTCCTGCCTTGACTCAGACCTATGAGGAACTGATCGAGGACCTCCAGCGCGACGACGTCGTCACCCTTGGTGCGTGGATCGGCCCCCGCCTTGTCGGATCGATTCGGGTGGGGCTCGAGGGCGCGAAGGCGACAATCGGTCGCCTCGCGGTGGCGCCAGACCTGCAGGGCCGCGGCATCGGGACCAAGCTGCTGTTCGCGGTGCTTGGCTACCTGCCTGAGGACACCACTGAGGTCTGGGTGTTCACCGGTCAGAACTCAAAGCACAACATCGCGCTGTACAACAAGGCGGGCTACGAGCACCAGTTCGACGAGGTGTCGGGTGACCTCACGTACGCCTACCTGCGCAAGCTGCTTGAAGCAGGCAATATCGTTGACGACGCGTAGCCGCCGCGCCGCCACAACTTTCTGAGGGGACCCCAGTGACGAGCATTCCGCCGCCTCCGCCGCAGTTCGACGATCAGGGCCGCCCATACGGGTCACCGCAGCCTTACGGCGGCCCTCCGCCCGGAGGGGCGCTCCCTCCGCAGCCGGGAATGCCGAAGCCGCCGCGTCCCGGTTCGGGCATCGCAACGGCGTCGATGGTCATCGGCATCGTCACCCTCGTCACGTGCGTCGGAGGCGTCGTCCTGGGGCCGCTCGCTGTCATCCTCGGCCTTGTCGCCGCACGCAAGGGTGGCTTCGAGGGCAAGTCGATCACCGGCATCATCACCGGATCGGTCGGCTTCCTCATCGGGGCGACGTTCGCTTTCATCATGGTGGTTGGCTTCCTCGCAGCCGCAGATGAGGACCCGATTCTGGATCGTCCGATCGAGGAGCTCATCGACATTCCGGACGATGTCGTAGCGTCCGACGCTTCATCGCCGTCGTTTGCTACGGAAGAGGGTGTTGCGGCGTCGCCGTATGACACCGCATATGAGGCCTACGCCGCAGAAATGAACCCGAGCGGCGTCTGGGACGGGATCTACGAAGGCGCCGCCGTCGACACCCCGTGCTTCACCTTCGACGGCGCGCCATGGTGGGTTCTTCAGGGTGAGCCCGAGATCTGCGACGCTGCCCACGAACTGTGGTGGGAAACGTCGTCGTCCGATCCGTACACCATCAAGTTGTTCGGCAGCGGAGGGGTGGGCGCCGCGATCACGGTCGAGAGCATCGCCGACGCCACCCTCGAGCGCTGGGAAGCGACGGACCTCGAATCGCTCACGACGGCGATCGCGGACGACTTCCTGCCGACGCAGGGTGTTGAGGTGGTGTCGACGTCTCAGCTCACCCTCGGCGGTCAGCCGGCGTACGTCATCGAGTGCGTGGCGCCTGGCCTTGAGCACTACAACTACTACGTGACGCAGGCACCGCGCGCCTACGACGCTGCCGGCGGGTCCCAGTACTTTGCCGCGCACGTCTACAACGAGCGCGAGTGGGTCAACGCGTGGGACGACGTCACCTCCCGCTTCGAGGACACCTTCACCTGGAAGTAGCGGGCGCTAGAAGCGGAACTGGTTGACCTGGCCGGCGAGAGTCTTCGCAATCGCGTCGAGCTCTTCTGCCGCGCCGCGCAGCTCCTGCATCGTCGTGGCGGTGCCGTCGGCCTCAGACGCAACCCGCTCAGCCTGCGCAGTGATGCGTGCGGTGGCATCAACGGTGCCGCCGATCGACTGAGAGATCTCCTCAACCGATGCGCGTTGCTGGACCGCGGCAGCGGACATCGTGTCATGCGCCTGGGCTGACTCGTTGACGGCCACCTGCGCACGGCGCAGCGCCTCGACCACGGTGGTGATCTCCGCGTGCTGTTCAGCCGCCACTGAGCCGATCGCGGCCGACGCATCACGGGACTGACTCGCCAGCACTTCGACCTCTTGGGCGACGACAGCGAATCCCTTGCCCGCCTCGCCTGCGCGAGCGGCCTCGATCGAGGCGTTGAGGGCAAGCAGACGGGTTTGAGCGGCGATCGCGGTGATCGCCTCGACCGACGCGGCTATGCCTTGCGAGGAGTGGCCAAGGACCTCGGCGCGGGCAACAGCGGCCTCGATCTCGTCGTAGACGCGTTGCGCGGAGTCGTTGACGCGCTGAATGCCTCGCGTCACGTCATCGGTGGCGCTGTCGAGGCTCCGGCCGGAGGAGGCAACGCCATCGAGAAGGTGCTCAACACCCGTCACCTCAGATGCCGTCTCGCGGGTGAGTGACAGGGTGTCACGAGCAGAGCCGTGCACCACCTCGGTGGTGGCCGTCACCTGTTCCGACGCGCCAGCGACGCGCTGCGCCTGATGTGCGAGAGCCGCAAAAGCGTCGGCCAGATCCTGGCGCGCAGTCTGGAGCTGAGCACCGAGGCGACCGAACTCGTCCTTGCCGGTGGGCACGCGCGACTGGGTGAGGTCACGCTTCGCCAGGCGCGACATCGCGCTGAGCAGGTCATTGACATTCGTCCGCGTGGCGAGCAGGACAAGGGCCGCCCACAGCAGAGCGACGAGGAGGCTCAAGCTGACGGTGGTGACGGCGAAGTTCGCACCCGCCTGCACTCCGGAGTTGCGGTCGTCGATGATCCGCTCGATCGCGTCAACGGCTTGCGGCGCGAAGTCCGCGACGCGCTGACCGACCGACGTGGGGTCGAGCGTCACATCCGTGCTGTTCGACATCGACGACAAGGTGGTGGCGGCGGCGCGCAGATCGTCGGCAATCGATGCCACCGGGCCAAGGTCGCTCTGAAGCTGGCGATCCGACGTGTACGAGATCGCCGTCTGCTCGTTCGCGCGGATTGCGGTGGCCAGCGACGACAGCGTCGCGGAGTGGATGGTCACCTTCCCAGAGGCCGACGCGCTCGTCGTCGGCACCGCGGCGTCCGAGATGACGTCGAGCGCTTCCGGCAGCTGCACGACGACGATCGCGATGAGGTAGTAGGCGTCGAGCGACGGATCCATGATGAGGCGCGAGCTGTCGCCCACCTCCTGGATGAAGGTGTGAAGGCGAAGCGCGACCGAGGACCTGCCGGCCTCCGTCGTCACGTCAATCGCACGGGAGGTGAGCGCTTCCCACGACTCATCGGCCTCCAGCTCGGGGTGCGCTTCCACGGCGGCCGTGATCGCGTCAAGGTCGGGCTCCGTCCCGGTGAGCACAGTGCCCATCGCGACAAGCGCAGGCTCGATCACCTCCAGCCCGGCCCGCTCAAGCGAGTTGAGTGACGTCTGGTCGCGCGTCACCGAGAGGTAGAAGGTCGCTGCGACGAGCGTCGGAATGACAAGCAGCGCGACGAGCCCACTGAGGCGAAGCCACATCGGCACTGACGACAGCACCCGCGCACTCAGCCGTCCCGGACGGCGCAGCGCCTTGGCGACGAGTGCCGGCGCAGCTCCGATGCGTCGCGGCGCGAGGGCGCGCCGAAGCGACGTGAGCGCCGTCCCTGATCGAAGGGGCGACAAATTCAGCATGAAACCTCCTCGCCCCTCGCGGGCCCCATCGGCAGGCAACGCTAACTTTGCAGGACCTTAGAAAAGTGCGGCCGACGCTGGCGCGGTCTAGAGCCGACCCCACGTTTCAGATACACTGACCGGGTCGCGACTGGCGCACGCGGTTCACCGCGAGGGAGCGACTCGACGTGCCGCCTCGGTGGTGGCGTCAGACCACGGTCGTACGCCTGGGCCACGGTCGCCGAACACTCCACCTCGGCGCCCGCGCCGACCGATGCGAAGGACAGCGATGACCGACACCGCGACTTCCTCTGCCACGCAGCAGATCATGA
>CAZRHL010000138.1:0-4018 GCA_964600005.1 uncultured Demequinaceae bacterium | reverse complement strand
GAGACCCACTCGAGCGCGGTGGGCATGGCGGACCTGTCGATGAAGAGCCCTGCGAGAAGCAGCTGCGGGAGGATCGCCATCGGCATCATCTGCACGGCCTGGAACTCGGTGCGCGCGACCGCCGAGGCGAGAAGACCGAGGGCAGTTCCCACGAGCGCGTCGAGGACCATGAACAGCCCGAGCTGCCACATTCCGCCGGGGATGGTGAGCCCTAGCGGCCACGCCGACCATGCCGTCATGATGACTGCCTGCAACGTGCCGATGAGGCCAAACGCGAGGGCGTAGCCGAGGACAACATCAGCCTTGCCGGAGGGTCCCACCATGAGCCGTTCGAGAGTCCCGGATTGGCGCTCGCGAAGCATCGTGATCGACGTGACGACGAACATGAGGATGAGGGGAAACAGGCCCATGATGCGCGGGCCGAGCGTGTCGAAGATCGGGCCCGTGGGTGGAGTGGGCGCCTCCGAGAAGATGTACTGCAAGAGCCAGGTGAGCAGCGCGGGGAGCAGGAGGAGCATGGCCACGGTGCGGCGGTCGCGGCGCAGCTGGGAGAGCACCCGCCGTGCGGTGTTCCATGTGAGCGAGGGACTCATGCCGCCCTCCCTTCCGCCAGAGCGAGAAAGGCTGAATCGGCATCGCCCGTTCCTGTTGCGGTGAGGATGCTCTCGAGGGTGTCGTCAGCAAGGATCTCGCCGTCGCGGATGAAGACGAGCCGGTCACAACGCGAGGCCTCGTCCATCACATGCGAGCTGACAAGGAGGGTGCGCCCCGCGTCGCGCAGCTCGCGGAACAGTGCCCACAGGTCGCGGCGCAGCGCCGGGTCGAGGCCCACGGTGGGCTCATCGAGAACAAGGAGCTCGGGATCGCCGACGAGCGCGGCGCCCAGCGAGACCCGCGAGCGCTGGCCGCCGGAGAGCGTCGAGACGGGGCGATCGGCGGCATCGGTCAGGCCCACTTGTTCCAAGGTGGCCGCGACCTGTGCGCGGCCAGCGCCCACCATGCGGCCAAAGTAGGCGAGGTTCTCGCGGGCGGTGAGATCGGGATAGACCGAGGGCGCCTGCGTCACGTAGCCAATGCGCGTGCGAAGTGCCGGTGCACCGGCGGGGTGGGCGAGGACGTCGACTGTGCCGGAGGCGACGATCTGGGCGCCGACGATCGCGCGCATGAGAGTGGTCTTGCCGCCACCGGATGGTCCAAGCAGGCCAACGATCGCGCCGCGCGGCACATCAAGGTTGATGCGAGGCAACACGACGGTGCCGCCGCGCACCACGTGAAGGTCGCGAACCGATATCGCCGCAGCGCTGGTGTTATTCCCCATGTGAGGAATCATCCGCCTATCCCCTCGCCCTGTCAACCGAAGTGGTAGACCACCTCTCGATCTAGCGCTGCTGACGCGCGCTAGTGGTTGCTCACCTCTTGTCCGCCCCCTCGCGAAGCAAGCGGGTGATGATGGGCCCATACCGCGTCACGAGGGAATCCACCGGTTCCGAAGCGAGCGGCTCAAGCGCAGCAACATGCCGGATCATCGCGAGCCCGAACACCTGGCTCGCCGCCGTCGCCGCCGCCTGGACCGGATTCGCAGCACCCACCCGCCGCGCGACCTTCTCGATCACGCCTTCGATGATGACCTGGCGAACAAACTCGGCGACCTCGGGGTGCTCAAGGGCAGCGCGCATCAACGCGATGACGCGCGGCCCCTGCTCCGCATCGGACCACACCCGCACAAAGAACGTCATGACGCGTTCGCCGACACGTCCTGGGTCGCCCTCGGCGAGGGTCTCGACGTGCACGTTGAGGTCGATCTGCGGGCGCATCGCCTCAACGAACAGCTCTTGCTTGGACACAAAATAGTGGCGCACGAGCGCTGGATCGACGCCGGCTTCGCGCGCCACAGCGCGCACCGAGCCACGTTCGTAACCGTCGCGCACAAACACGGCACCGGCGGCCGCGATGATCTGGGCCTTCGTGTCGACGCCGCCCGCGCGTGGTCCTCGCCGGGCCGTCTGCGACGCCATCGTTACAAGCCAAACCGCTCGTAGAAGTGAACGAGGTCGCTCGCCGGGCCCGTCAGCACAAACACCGCTGTGCCATTGCGCCACGCGACCTGACCCTGCGCGCTCGCGGCCTGGAACGCTCGCTGGCCCACCACGTCACCGTCCACGGTCACGTCCGCGATATCGGGTGCGCCCGCCGCGTACGCGTCGTAGGCGGTCTGCGCGTCCTCGACCTTGTAGTGCTGGTAGGCGTGAACCGTGAAGACCGGCTCGCCCACGCCGCTGCCATAGCTGAGCTTGATGTGCTCGGCGGCCCGTGCCGGGAGGCTGTCATCACCCACAGGGTCGATCGCCTCATACGCCATCAGCACGTCAACGCCCACCTGACGCGGGATCGCTGCGAGGAACTCAGACTCCTCATCCTCGACGTCGATCGGCTCGCCCTCCGGCGCCAACACCGCGGCAGTCACGGTGGGCGTCGGCAGGGTGACGGGCTCGGGAAGCAGGTAAGTGCGGTACACGAGCACACCGATCACCCCGGCAACGAGCGCCGCCGCAATGATGATGAGGATCAGCCGGCTGCGCCGCGAGCCCCCCTTGCCTTCCGCCGGGGCGTCGATAGCCGTCACGGGCGCACCCGCGAATCCTGCGTCGGGGCCGTCCTCTTCGGCCGACGCCTCGGGCTTCGTCTCCTTGGCGACGGGCGGGTACGAACTGACGAGCGGCGAGTAGGGAGCCGGACGACGCTCATCAGCCTGGATCGGCGCCATCACCTCGGCAGCGGCGTCGTTGGCTGCCGCCGCCGGTGCGGCCACGGGCTCCGCGCGCTCTCCGGCCGACGCTGGGGCGACATCCGGTTGGCTTGCCGTCTCTTCGCGCTGGGATTGGCCGAGCACCGACGCCCAAGGACGTGCGCCCGGGTCCTCGCTCGGGTGCGTGGCGGCGGGCAGAGGGGCGGCCGAGATGATGTCCTCGAAGCGCTCGGGTGCGAGAGGCGTGAAGGGTGCCTCTTCGACCTCGTCCGCGTCGATGGCGCGCGGTGTGAGAGCAGCGTAGGGGTTGCTGAGCGCGGGGTTTGCTCCAGTCGGAGCGGGCTCGGCCGGTGTGAACTCGTGCGCCGTCGGCTCAAGCGGCACCGGCTCGAAAGGCTCGACGAACGGTGATGGTTCAGCGGGAGCGCCGCCGGCCATCGACTCGTCCTCCGGGAGCTGTGACGTGGACTCCTCGTTGCGGTACGGCCATCCTTCGAGCGGAGTCGCCGGGCCCGAGCCGCGCGGGACCGTGGTGTCCTCGAGCGCGTCGCTGGCTGCGGCGTCGGCAGCTGAGGTGGCAGAGGGCTCGCCATCCCACGCGTCGGCGGCGTCGTCGTCATCCGTTGCGAGAGTCGGCATGTATGCCGGCTCGTCCGAGGTCGGCACCTCAAGTTGCGACAGCGGGTCGATGAATTTGGGTGCGGGCGGCTGGAAGCTGACACTCGGGGTGGGGGTCGGCGTCGACTCCGGCGCAGGGATGCCAGCGGCAGCACCAGCAGCAGCGGAGGCGGCGGCAGCGGCACCCGCGGCACCCGCAGCACCAGCCGTTCCACCAGCACCGGCCGTTCCACCAGCACCAAGCGGCGGTTCAAATCGGGGCACGAAGGGCTCGTCGGCGCCGAAGTCCGGCACGTCGTCGACGTCCGGCAGCGGGATGCCCGACGCTGGGGTCGGGGCACCTGCGGCCTGCAGGCTTGCGGTCGAGATTGCGCTCGCGCCAAGGTCGCGCACCGGGTCGGCGGCGGGCGCTGCGGGCTCGGCGTTCGCGTCCCAATCCCACGGGTTCTGCGCCGTCACCGGGTCCGAATCGACCGTGGGCAGGATCTCCTCCGCGGGCGGTGGTTCGATCGGCGGCACCACGTCGGAGTCGTCATCGTCGATGTCGATGGGTTCCGGAACGAGGTTCTCCCACGCGGGCGCGGCCTGCGGGGAAGTCGGCTGTGGGTCGTCAGCGGCCTCGGTGATGATCGGGATGGAGCCTGTGCCCGGCAC
>CAZRHL010000137.1:0-4049 GCA_964600005.1 uncultured Demequinaceae bacterium | reverse complement strand
GCGAAGGTCTGGCACGTGCGGCCAGAGTCGTTGCCAGGCCCGGGTGTGCCCGCTGTCGAGTTGTTTGCGTCTCTTGGCACGGCGACGGGTCCGAAAGCGCTGCTCATCCATGGTTCCAACCCCCTCGTGTCTGCGCCCGACGCCGACGCTGTACGAGCGGCGTTGTCCCGCCTTGACTTGCTCGTTGTGGCCGACATGGTGCCTTCCGAGACAGTTGCCATTGCCGACGTCGTGTTGCCCGTCACCCAGTGGGCGGAAGAAGACGGCACGATGACAAACCTCGAGGGCCGTGTCATCCGCAGGCGCAAGGCGGTCGACGCCCCCGGTGAGGCGCGCTCGGAGCTGTGGATCCTCACCGAGCTTGCCCGCCGCCTCGGCCACGGGGAGCGCTTCACCGACAACCCAGCCGAGGTGTTCGCCGAACTGGCCCGAGCGTCGGCCGGGGGAGTCGCGGACTACTCGGGGATCTCCTACGAGCGGCTCGATGGTCACGCGGTGGATCCCAGCGCCGCCGATGGAGACGTCGATGCAACAGAAGGGGAGGGCATCCACTGGCCATGCCCTTCCGCCCGGCACCCCGGTACCCCTCGGGTCTTTCTCGATCGCTTCGCCACACCCGACGGACGTGCACGGATGATTGCGGTGGATCATCGCGCTCCTGTTGACGATGTGCGCGACGACGCCCCCGTCTACCTCGTGACGGGCCGCGTGCTCACGCAATATCAGTCCGGTGCGCAGACCCGCCGCGTCGAGGAACTGCTCGCAACCGAACCGGAGCCATTCGTGGAGGTCCACCCGCTGCTCGCTTCACTGCACGGCATCAGCGCGGGCGACCACGTGGCCGTGACGAGTACGCGCGGCACCGCAGTGGCCGCAGCACGCATCTCGACATCGATCCGCCCCGACACCGTCTTCATGCCTTTCCACTGGCCGGGCGAAGGCTCGGTCAATCGGGCAACGAACGACGCCACCGACCCCATATCTGGAATGCCGGAGTTCAAAGCATGCGCAGTCTCCGTGCGCCGCGCGGATGGCGTGTCCGCATGAAGCACGTGGTGGTGATCGGTCACGGCATGGTGGGAGCGCGCTTTGCGGAAGAACTCCTTGAAGCGGACCCGCACGTGCGGATCACGGTGCTTGGCAAGGAATCCACTCCTGCATACAACCGGGTGCTCCTCAGTTCCGTGGTTGCCGGCTCAAAGAGCGCGGCCATGCTGTCCCTCGGGGGTGAGGACCATCCGCGCATGCGGGTGCTCACCCGCGTGGCGGCCACCCAGCTTCGTGTTGACGATGCGGTGGTCATCGATGATCACGGCGAGTCACATGCGTATGACGAGCTTGTCCTCGCGACCGGATCAGTGGCCCGCGTTCCGGCTATCCACGGGGTGGCGAACCCGGACGGCTTGGTGCCTGGCGCCTTTGTGCTGAAGGACATGGCCGATGCCGACGGGATTGTCGCCGCGAGCGCGCACGCCCAGCGCGCAGTGGTGCTTGGGGCGGGAGTGCTTGGCCTCGAGGTGGCAACAGGACTCGTGGGACGCGGAGTCGCCGTGCGGCTCGTCCACATGGCTGATCGCGTGATGGATCGCCAACTCGGATGGGAAGCCTCCGCCGTTGCGACCCAAAACCTCAGTCGCCTCGGTATTGAGACGCACGTCGGAGCGTCGGTCTCGGCACTGCGCTCCGCGCGCGGAAAGGTCGCTGCGGTGCGGCTCGAGGATGGCACCGAAGTGCCGGCCGACATGCTCGTCATGTGCTGCGGCACCGTCCCTGAAACGAGCCTCGCACGTACCGGCGGGCTCGCGGTGGATCGCGGGATCGTCGTCGACGATCACCTGCGCACGTCCGCGCCGCACATCTACGCAATCGGCGACTGCGCACAGCCCCCGGAAGGCGGCACCGGACTCGTTGCGCAGGGATGGGAGCAAGCGACCCGCCTCGTCCGCACAATCTGCGGCTCACCCGCGACGGATTCGGCGATGTCCGCACGCGACGTGGTGCGCGTCAAAGCCATTGGCATCGACATGGTCGCGATGGGTGTGTGCGGTGATTTCGATCGGGAAGACCCCCGCTACCGAGTGTTGTCGCTCAAGGACCCAGAGGGCGGCCGCTACGTGGAGGTCGTGGTGACTGGCGGTCGCCTCGCCGGTGCCACATGCGTCGGTGATGCCGACGTCGCCGCAGCACTCAGTGCTCTCTACACCCGCCATTTGCCCGTGCCCGCGGACCCCGCACATCTCCTCATCCGCGCGATGGGAGGCGGCATGAAGGCGGTAGCGAGCGATCCGGCAGACCTTGCCGATGACGATCCGGTGTGCACATGCAATGCGGTGACCGCCGGGGGCATTCGGACGGCGGTGAGCGGCGGCTGCCGCTCGATCGCAGACGTCGCAGGCCAGACCCGCGCCACCACCGGATGCGGCGGCTGCGCTGGTGTGGTTGCGGCATTGATCTCACAACACGACGAGGCCGCGGCGGTCGCTGCGTCCGCGACGAATGGAGTACGCATATGAAGCACATCGTGGTGGTGGGCGGCGGCATGGTCGCGCACCGATTCGTCGAAGCGTTGCGGGCCCGTGATGCAGAAGGTCTGCATCGCGTCACCGTCTGTGCCGAGGAGCCCCGCCGGCCTTATGACCGGGTGGCGCTCACGTCGTACTTCACGGGCCGCGATCCGGAAGACCTTGAGCTTGGTGACCGTGCCCTGTGGGACGACCCCCTCGTCACGTTGCGCCGCGACCACCGGATCGTCAGCATCGACCGCGAGGCGCGCACGGTGACAGCGGCCGATGGTTCGACGCTCGCGTACGACCACCTCGTGCTTGCGACCGGCACGTACGCGTGGAGGCCTCCCATGAAAGGCACCGATCTGCCAGGGGTGTTCGTCTATCGCACCATCGACGATGTCGCGGCGATCCGTGGCTACGTCGACATGTTGAGAACTGAGCGAGGCGGGCTCCTGCGAGGCAGCGTCATCGGCGGCGGATTGCTCGGTCTTGAGGCGGCAGGCGCTCTCCAAGAAATGGGCCTCACCTCGACCGTGATCCAGGCCGCCCCTCGCCTCATGAACATGCAAGTCGATGAAGCAGGCGGCATTGCGCTCAAGCGACTCGTCGAAAAGCTTGGCGTCTCGGTGATAGTCGACGCCTTCACCGACCGCCTCGTGCCAAATAAGCAAGGGCGCGTAGGTTCCATTGCCTTTCAAGGCGGCGGATCGACACTGACCGACGTTGTCATCGTGGCCGCCGGGGTGCGCCCCCGTGATGAATTGGCGAAGGAATGTGGTCTCACCTTGGGAGAGCGCGGCGGGGTGGTCGTCGACGACACGTGTCTCACCGAGGATCCGCACGTGAGCGCCATTGGCGAAGTGGCGTCGATCCAGGGCGCGTGGGTCGGTCTCGTGGCGCCCGGAAACATCATGGCGGAGATCGCCGTCGACAGGCTGCTCGGTGGTGCATCGACGTATCCCGGCACCGACCTCTCGGCCAAGCTCAAGTTGCTTGGCGTTGATGTCGCGAGCTTTGGAGACGCGTTTGCCACCACTCCCGGTGCTCTCGAACTCGTCTTCGCCGATCCCGTTGCGGGTGTGTACAAGAAGCTCGTCATGACGGACGATGCTCGCACGCTGCTCGGCGGGATCCTCGTGGGTGATGCGTCGGCGTACGCGAGCCTGCGGCCCATGGTGGGTGCCGAACTCCCTGGAGATCCGTCGGTGTGGCTGTTGCCCGAATCGGCCTCACCACGACCACAGATGGAGTTGCCCGACGCCGCGACGGTGTGTTCATGCAACAACGTCTCAGCAGGGGCAATCCGGACGGCAGTGAGCGATGACGGATGCCATGACCTCAGCGCGGTGAAGGCGTGCACGCGGGCCGGCACCACGTGTGGTTCATGTGTCCCGCTCGTCAAGAAGGTGATGACCGCGCAATTGGCGAAGGAAGGCATCGCCGTCTCAAACGCAATGTGCGAACACTTCGCGATGAGCCGTGCCGAACTGTTCCAGGCCGTTCAGGTGGCCGAACTCGAGGCGTTCAGCGACATCATCGAGC
>CAZRHL010000136.1:0-4049 GCA_964600005.1 uncultured Demequinaceae bacterium | reverse complement strand
CAACCTCTTCCATCACCGTGAGCGCGGCTTCCTCCACGAGGGCCTGCTCAACTACCTCGCGCTCCTCGGGTGGAGCATCGCCCCGGACCGTGACGTCTTCACCGTCGACGAGCTGATCGCCGCGTTCGACATCGCGAACGTCAACCCGAACCCGGCGCGCTTCGACCTGAAGAAGGCCGAGGCGATCAACGCCGAGCACATGCGTATGCTGCCTCTCAGCGAGTTCGCAGCGCGGCTGGTGCCGTACCTTCACGACGCAGGCCTGCTCTCATCGGCCGATGTTCAGAACCTCCTCCCGCATGAGGAGGCGACGCTCGCGCTCGCGGCCCCGCTCGTCCAGACGCGCATGCAGCTCTTGGGGGAGGCGCCCGGCATGCTCGGCTTCCTCTTCCAAAGCGATGAGGCCGTGGTGATCGAGGATGCGGCGCGCGCGAAGCTCCCCGACAACGCCGCCGAGATCCTCGACGCGGCGATCAGCGTGCTTGAGGGCCTTGAGGACTTCAGCGCCGCATCACAGCAAGAGGCGCTCACCGCTGTGCTCGTGGACCAGATGGGCATCAAGCCGCGCTTCGCCTTTGGGCCGTTGCGCGTTGGCATCACGGGACGGCTTGTGTCGCCGCCGTTGTTCGAGTCGATGGAGATCCTCGGTCAGCATCACGCTGTCAACCGACTGCGTCGCCTGCGCACCACGCTCTAGTTCCTGCGGCCGACGCTTTGCTCACGTGGGCACAGGCGTTCAGTCCTGCGCGTCGAACTCCTTCAGCACCTCATCGGCAATCGCGAACGCGCGGTTGGCGCTGGGGACGGAGCAGTAAATCGCGCTTTGGAGGAGCACTTCGCGGATCTCAGCGCGGGTGAGGCCATTGCGGACGGCCGCGCGCACGTGCATGGGGAACTCCTCCCAATGCCCGCCCGCGATGAGTGCCGTCAGCACCGCAATCGATCGTGAGCGGCGGTCGAGACCGGGCCTGCCCCAGATCTCTCCCCACGCATAGCGGGTGATGAGGTCTTGGAAGTCTGCGGTGAACTCAGATGTGCGCGTCTGGGCACGGCTCACGTGCTCATCGCCGAGCACCGCCCGGCGCGTGGGGATCGCGCCTGCGATGCGGTGCTGGCGTGGCCCCGCGCCAGGGGAGTTGGCCAGCACATGTTCGATGACGAGCTCGGCCACGTCGACGGGCGCCTCGGCCGGTGCAAGGTGCGCGACCCCGGGGAGTACGTGGAGGCGACCATGCGGCACTCCGGCGGCAAGGGCAGCCAGCACGTCGATCGAGGTGGCGCTGTCCTCCGCGCCCGCAATGGCGAGCACAGGCGCGCGCACCTCACCCAAACGATCACGCACGTCGTAGTCGGCAAGCGCACGGCACACGGCCGCGTAGCCAAAGCGGTCAGCAGTCTGCAGCGACGCAAGCAGTCGAGTCCCGACGCCAGGCTCGGCCTCGAGGAAACCCTTGGCGAACCATCGCGAAGCGGAACCGGAGACCTGCGTGGGCGTGCCAGCCTTCTCAACGAGGTCTGCGCGTTCGTGCCAGGCCTCCGGCGTGCTGATCTTTGCGCCGCTGCACAAGAGCACGGCGCCTGCCACTGCGTCGGGCTCATTGAGCGCGATGTGGAGGCTGACGGCGCCGCCAACCGACACCCCTGCACACCAGTACGGATGACCGCTCGCTCCACGTGCTTCTTGAGTGCGGGCGGCGAGCTCGGCGACATCGGCGGCGAGGCGCTCGATTGTGAGCCCCTCAAGCGGTCCGTCGAGCGCAGGGGAGGTGCCGTGGCCGGGCAGGTCCCACCCCACCACATCCGCGACGGGGGCCAGCAGCGGCACCACGTCCTCCCACAGCGCCGTCACGGAGGTGCCAAGCGACGGGCCCAGCACGATGAGGGGCCGCGACGCATCCCGCACCGCGAAGTTCACGCCGGTGACGGACGAGGAAGTGGTCATGTTTCAGGCACCGTATCCATAGGCGTCGAGTACGCGGTCGACGATCTTCTCGGCATGGCCGACGCCGTAGTCGCCAGGCAGATGAGCAGCGAGATTGCGGGCAGTCGCCTCGGCATCGACGGTGAGACCAGCGAAGAGCGACGCGGCGCTGCGGGCACAGATGAGGGCGTCGCGAGCGAGGGAGCGCAGTGCGGCCCACTCGACGTGCCATGCGCCGTCGGGGCGTTCGTCCACCGCAAGGCCTGCGCCTGTTGCCACCTGTGCCAGGGCGTGCGGCGCGGCCAGGGCGCAGCGGCGCATCGTGATCGAGAGCACGGGGTTTGCTTTGAACGGCATCGCGGAGGACGCCCCCTTGCCCGGCGCAGCATGCTCCCGGAGCTCGCCCACCTCGGGTCGCGCGGCCGCGAGAACATCTGCCGCGATCTTGCCGCCGGCGGCACAGACCTCGGCCAAAGCGCCGGCAAGGCGCTCGACGGGAAAACGAGTGACGTGCCACGGTCCGGGCGTCACGCGCAGACCGAGATGCTGCGCCCATGCGGTTGCGACCGCAAACGGGTCCGCACCGGCAGCGGGGTGGGACGACGCTGCCCCTGCAAGAGTGCCAGCGGCGCCACCGAAGGCAAGGGGAGCGTCGGCCGCTTCACGCTGAAGGCGTGTATGCGACTCAGCAAGGACCTGCAGCCAGCTCGCCATCCGGGCGCCCAGGGTGGTGGGAAGCGCGGCCTGGCCGAGAGTCCGGCCCAACGTCGCGGTGGAGCGATGTGCGCGAACCAGTGCCGTGAGCGAGGTGCCCGCGGCGGTGAGCGCGTCGCTCGTCGCTGCCGCGGCGTCGGCGACGATCAGCACGAGCGCCGTGTCGAGGATGTCTTGGCTCGTCAGATCCTTGTGGAGCGTGCTGTGGTGCGCCGCCGGAAGAGAGGCCCGCAGCGCGGCAACGACTCCCAGCACGGGATTGCCCGTCTGGGCGGAATCAGCGGCGATCGACGCGGCAAGAACGGTGGCTGCGGAGTCGTCCCCACAGATCGCTGTGGCCGCCTCATCGAAGGCGGCGCCAGTACCAGCGGGAGCGGTTCCCACCTGCTCTTGCGCGTGCGCCCACGCCACCTCTGCACGCACCATCGCGCGCAGCAAGGCGACGTCATCGGGATCGTTGTCACCGATTCCGGGGGTCAGCAACCCCACATCAACCATGTCGATCCGTTCCGGGTGGGTCAAAGCTGAGGAATGTCGTCTGCTTCTCACCCTGCAGCACGATGTCGAAGCGCAACGAACCGTCAGCCTCCGCGACCGCAATGAGCGATGCGCGCTCATGCGCGTCGAGAGACTGAATGAAGGCGTCATTGTCCACGCCGTCGCCGGGAACATATATCCGAGTGAAGAGGCGGTCGAGCAGGCCACGCGCGTAGACGGCGACAGCGATGAACGGTGCCTGCCCGTCAGCGGAGCCCGGACGCAGCGTGGTGAACTCGTAGTGGCCGTCGGGGTCGGTTGCCGCGCGACCGAAGCCGCTGAACGAACCATCCCGAGCGATGTGGCCCTGATCTGCGGGCGCCTGACCATCGGGGCCGGGCTGCCAGATCTCGACAAGAGCGTCGGGCACGCCGTCCCCGTTGCCGTCCGTCACGGTGCCGTGAAGGGTGATGGCGCCGGGAGCCTCAGGCGACACCAAGAGGTGACTGTCGGGGTAGACAAGTCCAAAGTGGAAGAACGGGCCCACGGTCTGACCGGGGTACGGGGTGAGCGTGGTGTCAGGCATGTTCGCCGTCCTCCCTGTCGTGCTCGAACACCGTGCGGTGCGAGCCGTTCAACACAATGTCCCACCGGTAGCCCGTCGCCCATTCATGCTGGGTGATGTCGTGATCGTATCGGGCGATCAAGCGCTCGCGGGCGGCAGCGTCTGGGATCGACTGGTAGATCGGGTCCAACGGGAACAGCGGGTCACCGGGGAAATACATCTGGGTGACAAGGCGCTGCGTGAACTCCGTGCCGAACACCGAGAAATGGATGTGCGCGGGACGCCACGCGTTGAGGTGGTTGCGCCACGGGTAGGGCCCGGGCTTGATCGTCGTGAACTCGTACCAGCCGTCCTTGTCGGTGAGGGTGCGGC
>CAZRHL010000135.1:0-4060 GCA_964600005.1 uncultured Demequinaceae bacterium | reverse complement strand
GGGACTAAACTGGCGAACCGGTGGCCCGTATCGCGGCCGGAACTCGGGAGGTTGTCATTTCTATCCTGGACGGATCAGCGATCCTCGTAACGGGCGGTACCGGATCTTTCGGTAAGGCCTTCATCGCAGAGCTGCTTGAACGCCACAACCCTCGACGTGTTGTGATCTTCTCGCGCGACGAGCTGAAGCAGTACGAGGTTCGTCAGAAGTTCGCCGACGACCCTCGCCTCCGATGGTTCATCGGCGACATCCGCGATCAGCACCGTCTTGCACGGGCCATGCATGGCGTCGATTACGTGGTGCATGCTGCAGCTCTCAAGCAGGTCGACACTGCCGAGTACAACCCGTTCGAGTACGTGCAGACCAACATCGTCGGCTCTCAGAATGTCGTTGAGGCAGCGATCGATACGGGTGTGAAGAAGGTTGTCGCGCTCTCGACGGACAAGGCCTCGAGCCCGCTCAACCTCTATGGCGCGACGAAGCTTGCTGCGGACAAACTGTTTCAGTCGGCGAACCATTACGCCGCTGGCTACGAGACGCGCTTCAGCGTTGTCCGCTACGGCAACGTCATGGGCAGCCGTGGCTCCGTCATCCCATTCTTCAAGAAGCTCGCGGCCGAGGGAAAGCCGCTACCGGTCACCGACCGGCGCATGACCCGGTTCTGGATCACGCTTCCGCAGGCAGTGCAATTTGTGATCGACTCGTTTGACCTCATGCAGGGCGGGGAGCTTTACGTCCCGCGCATCCCGAGCATGCGGATCATGGACCTCGTCGAGGCGGTTGCTCCTGGCTCCGAGACATACGAGATCGGCATCCGTCCCGGCGAGAAACTTCACGAAGAGATGATCAGTCTCGACGATGCGCGCCGGACCCTGCGGATCGGTGATCGGTATGTGGTGTTGCCCACCATCGCGAACTGGGGCTTCACACCGCCAGAAGGCGAGGAGTTGCCCGAAGGGTTTGCCTACCAGTCGGACTCGAATGACCTGTGGCTTGACGCCCAAGACATTCGCGACGTGCTGGACACTCTCGACTGAAGATCCGACGACGCAACCGGAACGGTTGGGCGACGCATTCTCATGGGCCGGGCTAGTCACGAGGGAGTTGCTATGAACAAGTGGCTGATCACCGGCGTGACCGGGCTACTCGGAGCAAACGCTTTCCATCGTCTTGGTCAGACGAGCCGCGTGACAGGCACCTCGCGGCAACGCCCCCAGGCGATTGAACCCAGCGCATTCGCGGCAGCCGACATCTCGGACGCAGTGTCGAGACGCGATCTCATTGCCAAAGTGGACCCCGATGTCGTTCTTCACGCGGCAGCGCTGTCATCCATCGAAGCGTGCGAGAACGACCCGGCCCTGGCTCACGAGGTGAACGTTGAAGCGTCGGCCGATCTGGCCGCTCAAGCTGCGCGAGCGGGTGCGCGGTTCATCTACATCTCGACCGACGCGGTCTTTGACGGTGAACGGGGTGGATACCGAGAGACGGACCCAACCTCGCCCACCACCGAGTACGGCCGCACCAAGGTCGCTGCTGAGCGCGCGGTACTGGCGGCGCACCCAGGCGCGATCGTGGCTCGCGTCAACTTCTACGGGTGGAGTCCTACCGGTACGCGCAGCCTTGCTGAGTTCTTCCATCGCAACCTGGCGGCTGGAAGCGCGGTGAAGGGTTTCACCGACATCACGGTCAGCACTCTCTATATCGATGACTTGGTTGACGCGCTGGTCGCGCTCGACGACGCTCGAGCCTCAGGCGTGGTCCATGTGGTGAGTAGTGAGCCGGTGACGAAGTTTGATTTCGGTCGTAACCTTGCGACCCTGTTCCGCTTCGCTCCGGAGCTCGTGCAGCCCGCCTTGTCGAAGGACGTGCTCGCGCATGCACGAGGCTCGAACATCAGCCTCGACGTCACCCTTTTCGAGGAACTGACTGGGCAGGCGCTTCCTGGGCAGCGCGAAAGCATGGAACGGCTCAAGATAGCTTTCGACGACGGGGTACCCTCGGTAGTCGCAGGCTTCGCGAACGGAGGATGAGAAGTGCGAGATGTGATCATCGCAGGACGGCCGATTGGTCTTGACCATCCCACCTACTTCATTGCGGATATTGCCGCGAGCCATGACGGTGAACTGAGCCGCGCTGTTGATCTCATTCATCTCGCGGCGGAGGCCGGCGCCGATGCTGCAAAGTTCCAGAACTTCACGGCCCGTGAGATCGTGTCCGAGCGTGGCTTTTCCGAGATGGGCGCGCAGGTTTCGCACCAGGCAAAGTGGCAGAAGTCTGTAGTCGAGGTTTACGAGGACGCGTCGATTCCCCACGACTGGACGCCAGTGCTCGCCGAGGAATGCGCGAAGGCCGGCATTCACTACTTCTCCGCCGCGTATGACATTCCTGCGATCGACATGCTTGAGCCATACGTGCCCGCATACAAGATCGGAAGTGGGGACATCACGTGGCTTGAGTCCCTCGAGTACACGGCCGCGAAGGGCAAGCCGATGCTTGTCGCCACCGGCGCCTCGCCATTGGCCGACGTGGTTGCAGCAGTCGAGGCGGTCCGCCGTCACACGGATGACCTGATCCTCATGCAGTGCAACACGAACTACACCGCATCAAATGACAACTTCAAGTACATCTCGCTCAACGTCTTGAAGTCGTATCGCGAACTTTTCCCCGACGTTGTGCTCGGTCTTTCCGACCACACCCCGGGCCACGCGACGACGCTTGGCGCAATTGCGCTTGGTGCACGTGCGGTCGAGAAGCACTTCACTGACGACACGACGCGGCCGGGCCCGGACCACGCGTTCTCGATGGACCCAGTGACGTGGCGCGAAATGGTGGACAGGTCGCGCGAACTCGAAGCCGCTCTTGGGACGTCGCTCAAGCGTGTTGAAGACAACGAGACCGAGACCGTGGTGATTCAGCGCCGCGCAGTCCGCGCGCGCACAGCCATCAAGGCGGGCGAAGTCATCACGCGTGAGCACCTCACCGTTTTGCGCCCTGCGCTGACGCACCTCGTGCCCGCGAACGAGCTCGACGCGGTGGTCGGGTGCATCGCACGCCGTGACCTCGAACCCGACGAG
The DNA here is from genome assembly GCA_964600005.1 of uncultured Demequinaceae bacterium. GTDB lineage: Bacteria > Actinomycetota > Actinomycetes > Actinomycetales > Demequinaceae > Demequina. The sequence continues at coordinate 986 of CAZRHL010000135.1, read as the reverse complement.
GGCATTTCCTGGTTCGACCTAGACGGGCGCGTATAGGTGAAGGTCCTCTACGTCTCGCGTTCCACGAGCGTCCACGATGAGCGATTCATTGAGGCGTGGAGATCGCAGGGCGTAGACCTTGATGTGCTCGTCATCTCGACGTCGGTGCTCGAGAACCCAGCGGATTCGCGTGCAGAGATCGTCGCCGCGCTCGCGCGCTGCGGCCCGGATGTCGTCCAGGCGGGGCCCATCGTTGACGTTGGTCACGCGGTTGCCTCGGTCTGGCACGGGCCGCTCATCCTCACCTCCTGGGGATTCGACCTCATGGAGGAGGTGGACCGTAGCCCTGAGCACGAGGTGCGAGCCCGGAAAGCACTCGCTGCCGCCTCCGTGCTTTTCACCGACAATGACACGGTGAGCGAGCGCGCTGTCGGGCTAGGGATTGACCCCGACGCCGTGGTTCAGTTCCCGTGGGGCATCGATCTCGAGGCTTTCACTCCAGTTGGTCCCACGTTGCGCGGGTCCCTTGGTTGGGACAGTTCGCACTGGGTGGTGGGATGCACACGCCGGCATGAGCCGTATTACGACGTGAAGACAGTGGTGGCAGGCTTTGCCGCCTTTGCGACGGATCACCCACAAGCTCGCCTGCTGCTCGCGGGAGGCGGCTCTCTCACGCCGAGCCTCAAGGACTTGGTGCAGGAACTTCGAATTGAGGATCAGACCGTCTTCCTGGGCGAGACCGATCACGGGCAGCTTGCGGGCATCTACCGCACGTTCGATGTCTACGTCAGCGCATCGACCGTGGACGGCACGTCAGTTTCGCTCCTGGAAGCGATGGCCTGTCGCGTGCCAGTCTGCGTCTCAGACATTCCTGGAAACCGCCAATGGGTCACTTCAGAGACTGGTCTTCGTTTCGATGTGGGAGATGCGACTTCGCTTGCCGACGCGCTTGGTCAACTCTTCACAGGTTCAACGAAGTCCGGACTCAGTGTCGAGACTCTCAAGAC
>CAZRHL010000134.1:0-4098 GCA_964600005.1 uncultured Demequinaceae bacterium | reverse complement strand
GGTCGCGGCGGGGGAGGCCGATCGCGCGCTCCTCATCTGCGGCACAGGCCTTGGAGTCGCGATCGCCGCCAACAAGGTGCCCGGCGTCCGTGCCGTGACAGCCCATGACTCGTACTCGGTTGAACGCGCCATCAAGTCCAACAACGCACAGGTGTTGTGCATGGGCGAGCGCGTCATCGGTCTCGAATTGGCCAAGCGCCTCGTGGACGAATGGCTCGGCTATGTGTTCGACCCACGCTCAGCCTCGGCCGCGAAGGTCGATGCGATCTGCAGTTATGAGGAGACGTCATGATCGACACCATCGCGATCGTGGGCGCTGGCTACATGGGTGGCGGCATCGCCCAGGTGTTCGCGCTCGCGGGCAAGGACGTCGTCCTCAGCGACGTGAGCGCCGACGCCGCAGTTGCCAGCCGCGAACGCCTCATCCGGGAAGCGGAGCAGTTCGCAGCGGACGGGCTCTTCCCTGCCGACGCTGCGGCCACGATGGAAGCCCGCCTCGCCGCAGCGCCGTCGATCGACGAGGCGGTGGCGGACGTCGACCTCGTCGTCGAGGCGGTCTTCGAGCGCATCGACATCAAGCATGAGATCCTCGCGCGCATTTCGCAGGCGAGCAGGCCAGACACGATCATCGGTTCGAACACGTCGACCATCTCGATCAACCGGCTCGCGGAGACCGTCACTGCGCCCGAACGCTTTCTGGGGGTCCACTTCTCGAATCCGGCCCCCTTCATCCCGGGCGTCGAGCTCATCCCGCACGCGACGACTGACGACGCCGTGGTGACGGAGGTCGCGGAGCTGCTCGCAGCGTCGGGAAAGATCACTGCCCGCATCACCGACGCGACCGGGTTCGTCCTCAACCGCCTCCAATACGCGCTCTTTCATGAAGCAACCGCGCTTGTCGATGAAGGTGTCGCGTCGGTCGAGGCGATCGATGCGATCGTCCGGACCACATTCGGTTTCCGCCTGCCGTTCTTTGGCCCCTTTGCAATCGCCGACATGGCCGGGCTCGACGTCTACTCCTTCTGCTACGCGAGCCTGCAAGAGGCTTTCCCCGAACGCTTTGCGACTCCTGGCGTGCTGAAGAGCCTCGTCGACGACGGCGCTCTGGGTGTGAAGTCGGGTCGCGGCTTCCTCAACGCTCCCCCTGAATCGCTCGCCGAGATCATCGCCTATCGCAACCGCGCGTACGTCGCGATGGCCCGCGTGCTCGAGGAGCTGGGCCCAGCGCCCGTCACGTACTAGTCCCCGCCACCCCCAAGGAGCGCGATGCCCACCATGACTGATTTCAGCGCCAAGCCCCTTGACCTCGGCGTGCACTGGCTCGCCGAGGGCCCGGTCTGGGATGAACGGCGCGGCTGTCTCACGTGGGTCGACATCATGGCGGGCGACATCCACGAGTGGACTCCCGACACTGACATTCACACGGTCGTGAACTGCGGGCAGCCCGTGGGCGCTGTGGGCTTGCGAAAGACCGACGGCTGGGTTGCGGCTCTCAAGGGAGGCGTCGCGACCGTGACGCACGATGGCGAACTGGCGTGGCTCGCGCGCGACATCCTCGACCCGGAGTTCCGGTTCAACGACGCGAAGGTCGATGCGGCGGGCAGGCTCTGGGCCGGCTCCATTCACCTCGAGATGGGAGCCGGCAAGGGCGCGCTGTACCGAATCGACCCAGACGGGGAGGCGCGGCGCGTCTGTGGTGGGCTTGAGCTGTCAAATGGCATGGGGTGGAGCCCGGAAGGTGACACCTTCTACCTCGTCGATTCGCTTGCTGCGGTGGTCTATGCCTTCGATTTCGACGCCGACGCAGGGCTCGTCTCGTCGCCACGACCTCACATTCGCTGTGCCCGAGCAGAGGGCATGCCGGACGGACTCGCCATCGATGCCGAGGGCGGTCTGTGGCTCGCACGTTACGGCGCGTCGGTCGTGGAGCGGTACGACGCTGATGGCGGCCTCAGCGAGAGGGTGACGGTCGCCGCGGCGCAGCCGACGTGCCCAGGTTTCGGCGGAGTCGACTACCGCACGCTTTATGTGACGACGGGCTGGGAGCGAATGGCGAACCCAGGCCCTGCCGAAGGCCGCTTGTACGCGTGCGAGGTGAGCGTCGGCGGCCTTGCCCCGCACCGCTTTGGCGGTTGAGCGCCTTTTCACCCGCACAGAGGACGCCGCGGGCCGTTGACAGGCCGCGGCGCCGTCCGATCCGTGGTTCTCCCTGTAGCGAAAAACACCCGGAAGCGGCAGGATTCGCCCCCCTGATCGCGTTAGTGTCGTGGCAACGTCCACAAGGAGGAACATCGTGAACGAGGTGACGGCGCGCGCTGACCACAGCGGCATGGGTCTGAACGACTCGATCTTCAACCGGCTGCTGCGCGAACGCATCATCTGGCTCGGTGACGAGGTCCGTGACGACAACGCCAACGCGATCTGCGCGCAGATGATGCTGCTCGCCGCAGAGGACCCTGAGAAGGACATCTACCTGTACATCAACAGCCCGGGCGGCTCGATCACGGCAGGGATGGCCATCTACGACACCATGCAGTACATCAAGCCGGACGTCGCCACTGTTGCGATGGGCATGGCGGCCTCGATGGGGCAGTTCCTGCTGTCGTCGGGCACCAAGGGCAAGCGCTTCGCCACGCCGCACGCGCGCGTGATGATGCATCAGCCCTCGGGTGGCATCTACTGCACTGCGACCGACATCCGCATCAACGCAGAACTCATCATGCACATGAAGAAGGTGCTCGCGGAGCTGACCGCCGAGCAGACCGGCAAGACCCTCGAGCAGATCAACCGCGACGCCGACCGCGACCGCTGGTTCACTGCCGAAGAAGCCCTCGAATACGGCTTTGTCGACAAGGTCATCAAGCACGCCGCAGAGACCGGCGACAAGTCCCAGGGAGGTACGGCGTGAGCGAGGAATACCGCGCGCTTCAGGCAGCAGCACGGACGGCGGGCGGCTTCAACCGCTTTGCTGGCGGTGGCGCATTCGACGGGCCCACGGCCCGCTACATCCTCCCGCAGTTCGAAGAGCGGACGTCGTACGGCACCAAGGTGCGCGACCCGTATTCGAAGCTGTTCGAAGATCGCATCGTCTTCCTTGGCGTGCAGATCGACGACACCTCCGCTGACGATGTGATGGCGCAGCTGCTTGTGCTCGAATCACAGGACCCCGACCGCGACATCATCATCTACATCAACAGCCCGGGTGGCTCGCAGACGGCGCTCACGGCGATCTACGACACGATGCAGTACATCCGTCCGCAGATTCAGACCGTCTGCCTCGGTCAGGCGGCGTCTGCTGCGGCCGTGCTGCTTGCTGCCGGCAGTCCCGGCAAGCGCCTTGCGCTGCCCAACGCCCGCGTGATGATTCACCAGCCTCGTATCGAAGGCGGCGGGCGTGCGCAGGCCTCGGACATCGAGATCTACGCCGAGGAGATCCTCCGCATGCGCGAATGGATCGAGAACACGTTGGCTCACCACACCGGTCAAACTGCCGAAAAGGTACGTGAGGACATCGAACGCGACACGTTCCTCAGTGCACAAGAGGCGAAGGAATACGGCCTGGTGGACGAGGTTCTCGCGTCTCGAAAGGGCGAAGCGGAGGCCACCTCCGCGTAGCGGCGCGTCGACGGGCGGGCGTCAGTCCCTCACGTTAGCCTGGTCGGAGCATGCTTCACGGAAGGAGCACCCCGGATGACGCGGCCCACGGACAGCGGTGATCTGCTCAAGTGCACGTTCTGCGGCAAAACCCAGAAGCAGGTGCGCAAGCTGATCGCTGGCCCTGCCGTGTACATCTGTGACGAGTGCATCGGCCTGTGCAACGAGATCCTCGATGAGGAGTTCGCAGAGGCGGCCGAGGCGGAGTTCACCGAGCTTCCCAAGCCTCGCGAGATCTTCGACTTCCTCGGCGAATACGTCGTGGGACAGGACTCAGCGAAGCGGGCCCTTGCCGTTGCCGTCTACAACCACTACAAGCGCGTCCGCGCGGGTGGGGTGAAGAGTGATGACGGCATCGAGATCGCGAAGTCGAACGTGCTGTTCATCGGCCCTACCGGCTGTGGGAAGACGTACCTCGCGCAGACGCTCGCAAAGATGCTCAAC
>CAZRHL010000133.1:0-4128 GCA_964600005.1 uncultured Demequinaceae bacterium | reverse complement strand
CCTCGACGGTGGTCTTCACACCGCGCTCGAGGATCACGACGCGCTCCCCCAGGTGCTCGGTCAGAACGCGAGCCATGTGCTCACGGGGCTCCGAGAAGTGAGCCCACCCGTCCGCGTGAACGGGCACGACGCGGGCGTGAGGCCACAGCGCCGCTGCGGCGACTGCGCGCTCGGCGTCGAGGGTGAGCGGGTCGGGACCGCGACTGGCCACACGCGCCGCACCGACACAGAGGATCGCGAGGTCGACATCAGGGTGCTGTGCGGCGATGCGTTGAACCACATCGACTTCCGAGTTGTCTCCCGAGAAGTAGATCGTGGGCCACCCGTCAGCGCGAAGAATGAAGCCGATGACAGGGCCCGTGTGCGGCGCCACGTCGGCGGGTCCGTGCTGAGCTGGGACCGCGGTGACAGTGACCGTCCCCGCGGCATCCAGGCCCTCGCCCTCAGCGAGGCCGACAAGCGCGCCATCGCGCTCAGCCCCGGCCTGCGTCGTCACGGCAAGCCGAGCGCGATGCGCCACCTCACGCCCAGCGTCGTCCAGATTGTCCGGGTGGTGATCGTGAGAGATGAGGGCGAGATCGACTGGACCGACCGCGTCGGCCGGCAGCGCGGGACCCGCGGTCTTGACGAGCCCGCCGTGATCGCCGGGCTCATCGAAGGTGGGATCGGTGATGACCGTGAGGCCCGCGTATTCAAAGAGGAGGGTGGGCCCGCCGATCAGCGTGAGCGGCAGTGAAGTTGTCACGTTCTCATCCTCGCGCATCAAGGTCTCAGCGGGTACCGATAACCTCAAGATGTGTCACGTCCTGCTCGAGTTCTCATGGTGTGCACCGGCAATATCTGCCGGTCGCCTGCAATGCACTATCTCGCCCAACGCGAGTGGGGTGACGCGGCCGAGGTGACCTCTGCTGGCACCTACGCGGAGATCGGGATGGATGCGACCCGCGACATCCGCCGCGCGGCTGATCATTACAACCTGACGATGCCGCGTCATCGTCCCACCCAGTTGTCGCGCACGCTCATCGGACGCGCAGATCTGGTCTTGGTGGCGACCGAGTCTCATGCCCGCTGGATCTCTCACGAGTGCGGTGAGATGCCACAGCACGTCTTTGGCATCCGGCAGGCAGCGGAACTGACGACGCGGGCCGCTGCTCCGCTCGGAGACACACCGGCCGAGCGCCTTCGCAATGCCGCATCCGCGCTCGCAGCGGCACAGGCTGAGGGTTCGGCGCCACTGCGAAGCTTGGATGATCCGTGGGGCCACTCCCAGCAGGTCTTTGATCGCGTCATGGCCGAGATCGTTGCCGATATCAGTGCGTTGACGCTCTGGGCCCGGCTCGGCTGACGTCGCGGAATCGCCTCACGCTCACGTGTGTGGGGCCTAATGCGGCATCTGGTCTCGCCCACCGGGGACGCCGAGCTGGGTCTCGATGTCGCGATCGGCGCGGCCGTTGAGGTCACCGGTGCCGGGGCTGTGGTCCTCGCGGGTGTCGTTGTCGAGGTCGTGGCTGTCTTCAGACGTCGCCGCCGCGTCCGCCATCGCCTGTTCCTCGGCGGTCCGTGCCGGAGCACCGTCAACGGAGGAGCGTCCGCGCTCGGCGCGCTCCCGCTCAACCTCTTCCGCGATCTCGTGGAGGGCCTTCGTGCCCTCGTGAAAGTCGCGTTCGTCATTCAAGGGTGCCGACTCACTCATGGTTATCGCTCCACTCCTCGTTGAATTTCAGCGACGCGGTTCGCCGCGTACTTCGTCAACACCGGAATGTGCGCTGGGGCCCGAAAAACCCTGCGTCAACAGGGCCGACGCCGGGAATAGGACGGACGGATCCGGCCCCTATTCAGCGGGCGGCACGTCCCATGAGAGCAGGTCCTCGATCGTGTCGCGACGAATGAGCACGCGGCTCGATCCGTCCTTCACCGCCACCACAGCGGGGCGCAATAACGCGTTGTAATTGCTTGCCATCGCACGGCCATATGCGCCCGTGACTGGCACGGCGAGGAGGTCACCGCGAGCGGTGTCCGCAGGCAAGTCGACGTCGCGCACCACGATGTCGCCGGATTCACAGTGCTTGCCGACCACGCGCGACAGCACATCGGGCGCAATCGAGGTGCGGGACGCGAGCGCCGCGGTGTAAGTCGCGCCGTAGGTGATCGTGCGCATGTTGTCGCTCATGCCGCCGTCGACGGCCACGTACTGACGCTCACCGTCGCCATCGAGCTTCACATGCTTCACCACGCCGACCCTGTACACGGTGGTGCCGGCAGGCCCAGCGATCGCGCGGCCAGGCTCGATGCCGATGCGCGGCCAGCCTGCTCCCGCCGCCTCAACCTCTTGAGCGACGACGTGAGCGATCTCGCGGGCCGCCTTCTCGACGTCCATCGCCTCTTCTTCAGGGGTGTATGCAATCGCGTAGCCGCCGCCGAGGTCAACCTCGGGCATCTCATACCCGGTCTCGGCTGCGAAGTCGGCACGGAGTCGAAGCATGCGGTGTGCGGACTCGCGGAAGGCGTCGATCGAGAGGATCTGTGAACCGATGTGCGTGTGGATGCCTCGCAGGTCGAGGGATGCAGAGGCGTGCACCGCGCGGAGCGCCTCGAACGCCGCCCCCGTCGCGAGCGAGAGCCCGAACTTCTGGTCCTCATGCGAGGTTGCGATGTATTCGTGTCCGCCCGCATGGACACCGGTCGTCACGCGCACGAGCACGGGCGCCTCAACGCCTGCCTCAGCCGCAAGGCGGCTCAGCACCTCGATCTCGGTGAGGGAGTCGACCACAATGTGGCCCACCCCCACCTCAAGCGCCCGCGTCAGCTCAGCGTCGGACTTGTTGTTGCCGTGCAGCGTGATGAGGTCACCGGGAACACCCGCCCGCAGAGCGATCGCGAGCTCGCCGCCCGAGGCGACGTCGATGCCCAGGCCGTCCTCATGCACCCAGCGAGCAATCTGGCTGCTGAGCAGGGCCTTTGACGCGTAGTACACCGTGCATGTGGTGCCGTGCTCAGCGAAGGCCGCACCAAAGTGATCGCGGAACGCACGGGCGCGCCCGCGGAAGTCATCCTCATCCACCACATACAGCGGAGTGCCGTGCTCGCGGGCGAGATGACGAACGTCAACGCCTCCGATCGACAAGGCGCCGTCGGGCGTGCGCGCGCATGTCGCGGACCAGACCGGCATCGTCACATCCTCTCGGGCGCGCTCACGCCAAGGAGACCCAAGCCATTGCGAAGCACCTGGCCGGTCGCTTCGTTGAGCCACAGGCGGGTGCGGTGAAGATCAGTGATCTCCTCGTCACCTTGCGGTGTGACTCGCGTGCGGTCGTACCACTGGTTGAAGGCGGCCGCGACCTCTTCGAGGTAGCGAGCGACGCGGTGCTGCTCGCGGAACTCGACAGCTTGGCTCACCACACGAGGGAACTCGCCAAGCACGCCAAGCAGCGCGGACTCCGATTCGTGGGTGAGGAGTGAAGCGTCGAATCCATCCTCACGGCGAATGCCGTATTCGGCCGCGTTGCGTGCCACGCCAGCAGTGCGGGCATGCGCGTACTGCACATAGAACACCGGGTTGGCGTTCGTGGCCGAGGACAGGAGGTCAAGGTCGATGTCGAGAGTCGAATCGGCGCTTGACCGGGTGAGGGCATAGCGGGCTGCATCCACACCGACCGCGTCGACGAGGTCCTCCATCGTCACCACGTTGCCAGCCCGCTTCGACATGCGCACGGGCAGGCCGTCCTTCACGAGGTTGACCATCTGGCCGATGATCACTTCCACCGAGTCGGGGTCGTATCCGAGCGCGGCTGCCGCGGCCTTGAGGCGCGCGATGTAGCCGTGGTGGTCGGCACCCAACAAGTAGATGCAGAGGTCCGCACCGCGCTCGCGCTTGTCGCGGATGTAGGCGATATCGCCGGCGATGTAGGCGGCATGACCATCCGACTTGATGACAACCCGGTCCTTCTCATCCCCGAAGGCGCTCGAGCGCAACCACCAGGCGCCCTCGGCCTCGTAGAGCGCACCGGACTCCTTCAGTTCGGCAACGGCCGTGTCGACCTTGCCTGTCTTGTGGAGCGAGTCCTCGTGGAAGAACACGTCGAAGTCGACACCGAAGTTCTTCAGCGACTCCTTCACCTGCTCGAACAT
>CAZRHL010000132.1:0-4347 GCA_964600005.1 uncultured Demequinaceae bacterium | reverse complement strand
GTGCGCACCACCGGCATCTATTGCCGTCCGAGCTGCCCCGCGCGCAAGCCGAAGTCGACAAATGTCGAGTTCTTCCGCACGTCCGCGGCCGCTCACCTCGCTGGCTATCGCGCCTGCAAAAGGTGCCTGCCTGAGGCGGTCCCCGGCAGCCCCGAATGGTCCATGCGTGAGGACGTCGCGGCGCGAGCGATGCGACTGATCTCCGAGGGCGTGGTGGACCGTGAGGGAGTCTCAGGACTCGCGTCGCGCCTCGGATACTCCGAGCGTCACCTTGGCCGCGCGCTCATCGCGGAACTGGGCGCGGGGCCGCTCGCCCTCGCCCGTGCGCAGCGCGCACAGAACGCCCGCCACCTCTTGGTCGGCACCGATCTGTCGATGGCCGATGTCGCCTTCGGCGCGGGATTCGCCTCGATCCGACAGTTCAACGACACGATCGCCGAGGTGTTTGGGATGGCTCCCAGCGCCGTGCGAGCCACAGCGCGGCGGGAGGAGCAGGGGTCGCGCGACGGAACACGGAGCAGCCCCCATTCGGACGACGCCACCCATGGCACCCGCGTCACCGTGCGCCTTGCCGCCCGCGAACCTTTCGACGGGGCAGGGGTGCTCGACTGGCTCGCCGCCCGGGCGATCGGAAGCATCGAGACGGTCGACGACGGCGTCTACTCCCGATCAGTGATGCTTGCACGCGGACCCGCCGTGCTCGCCATCAGCCCCACGAGCGCCGGGATCGACGTCACGGCAGAGCTCACCGCCCTTGCAGACCTGCCCGAGGCGCTCTCCCGCGCCCGTAGGCTCTTCGACCTCGATGCGGACCCGCACCTCATCGACGGCGCACTTGTCGATGCTGCGCGTGACTTTCCTCAGCTGAGCGCAGCGCTTGCGGACCGCCCCGGCATCCGCATGCCTGGGGCGCTTGAGCCCACCGAGATGGTCGTGCGCGCAATACTCGGCCAACAAGTGACGGTGGCCGCTGCTCGTACTGCGCTCATGCGCCTTGTCGAGGCGACGGCCAGGGCGCTCCCCCCTCCGTTCTCGCGGCCTGGGGTGACGCACGCATTCCCCGACGCCGCGACCGTCGCACACGCTACAGCGTCGGACGCGGTGCGCGGGCCGGAGGCGCGCAAGCGGGCACTTGCCGCCGCGTGCATCGCGATGGCCGACGGCGCGGTGAGGCTCGACGCCGGTGTGACCCGAGAAGAGCTCACCTCTTCCCTCGAGCGACTGCCCGGCATCGGCCCGTGGACCTCGAACTATGTGGCCTTCCGCGTGCTCGGCAGCACCGATGTGTTCCTCACGGGCGATGTCGCCGTCCGCAATGGTGCGGCGCTGCTCGGCCTGCCACGCGAGCCCCGCGAACTCCTCGCGGCGTCCGCCCCGTTCGCGCCCTGGCGTTCTTACCTGATGCTCCATCTGTGGCGCGCCGCGGCACGCCCCGTCTACCCCGGAGGTACCGCATGACAGCCCTGATCCCGCAGCGCCCGGCGACCGCGCCGGCCGCTCTCACGTGGCAGATCCTCGACACTCCCGATGGCCCGTTCGCAGTGGTCGAGACCGCAGCAGACAGCGTGGTCGCCGCCGGGTGGACGGATGACGCCGACGCTCTGCTCAGGCGGTCTCGGCTCGCCGGGTCTGCCATGGAGGAGGGCCGGGTGAGCGCAGCCGCCGCAGTCGAGGCGTACTACTCGGGGGACCTCGACGCACCACTGCGAGTGCCAGTCCACGACCGCGCGGGCGGTTTTGGTGCGCGGGTCCGCGCCGCCCTCCGGGACATCCCCCCAGGTGAGGTGCGCCGCTACGGCGACGTTGCGGCCGCTCTCGGCAATCCCCGCGCGTCACGTGCAGTGGGTGCAGCATGCGGTGCCAACACGGCCGCGCTCTTTGTGCCGTGCCACCGTGTCATCGGCGCGTCTGGTGCGCTCACCGGATTCGCCTGGGGCGTCGACGTGAAGCGGGCCCTCTTGGAGCGGGAGGGCGCCCTCGCGTGAGTTGAGGATCGACCGCCCCGCCGCCTACCCCATCGTGACGGTCAGCACCGCGCCGTCGACCAAGGCCTCGACCGGCACGAGCGCGCCGCGGCCCGCGGCCCCAGCGTCGGCCACGTCAACGCCGTCGATGGTGACGGACCTGACCCCAGTCGCCACACCCGACTCGTTGACCACGTTGATGGTGAGGTCCATGCCACGGAAACGGCGACGCACCTGGAACCCACCCCAGCCCTCAGGCAGGCACGGGTCGATCCGCAGGCCGGCCAGCTCGGGTCGCACGCCAAGGATGTACTGTGTGACGCCCACATAGGACCAGGATGCGGTTCCGGTGAGCCACGGATTGCGGGCCTGGCCAAAGCGCGGCGACGTGGGCCCGTGCGTGAACTGGCAGTAGACGTACGGCTCCACCTGGTGGATCTCCGCCTGGTCGTTGTAGCGAGCGGGCAGGTACGAGCGGTAGTACTCGTACGCCCGGTCACCGCGGCCAAGGATGCCCTCAGCGACGATGGTCCACGAGTTCGCGTGGCAGAAGATGCCGCCGTTCTCCTTGTGGCCGACCGGGAACACAAGGAGCGACAGGCCGACGCCGGGCACCTCCTTGGTGTGCGGCGGGTGGCACAGCGCAACGCCGTGCTCGGTGGCGAGGTGCTCGTACACGGCATCCATCGCGCCCACGGCACGAGCGTCGGGAACGACACCCGAGATCGCGGCCCACACGTTGGGCTCAAGGTAGATCTTGCCTTCGTCGAGCTCGGCCGAGCCGAGCTTCGCGCCCGTGGCGGAGATGCCGCGGATGTACCAACCGCCATCCCACGCGTTCTCGAGGACGGGCTGGAGCCCCTCCAAGACAGAGCGGGCCCACGCCGCGTCCTCTTCGCGCCCGGTCTGCTCCGCCAACTCCGCAACTACGCGGCAGCCGTTCGCCATGAGGAAGGTCGAGAACATCGACTCACCCGTGGTGCCAAACTGCAAGCAGTCGTTCCAGTCAGCCTGCAGGCCCTGAACAAGGCCGTTGTTGCCGAGGTGCGCGAGAGAGAACTCGATCGCGCGGCGCAGGTGAGCGAAAACAGTCGCCTCGCCGTGGTCGGCAAACGGCAGCACCTTGTCGAGGTAGGCGACATCACCGGTCTCGTAGACGAAGTTCGCCACGGTGATAGGCAGCCACAGCGGGTCATCCGAGCGGTACTGCTCGAGCGTCGGCGTCGCCTCCTGGCCCGGCGTGTGGGTGAGCGGCTTGACGAGCGGCATCGCGCCGCCCTCTTCGGTTTGGCCGGTGAGGATCATGTCGAGGCGCTCGCGGACGGCCTCCGGGATCGCGTGGATGACGGCGAGCATGTCCTGGACGGTGTCGCGGTAGCCGAGTCCGTCGCGGTCTCCGGCCTCGATGAGCGAGACGCCGCGCGACCAGTTGAACGTCATGTGCGTCTGGTAGGCGTGCCAGACGTTGATCATCGAGTTCATCTCGCCGTCAGGCGTGGAGACCTGCAGCGGGGCGAGGTAGTCGCGCCACTCGTCACGGATTGCTGCGAGCTCGCGATCCACCGCTTCCGGGGTGCCGTACTCGGCCATGATCTCCCGGCCGGGGCGCACTGCGGTGCCGTCAAGATCGGTCCATTCAGCGTCGGGCGCACCGACACCCATCATGTAGATGACGTGACGCGTCTCGCCGGGCGCAAGCTCAAGGCGGCCGTGCAGCGAGGAGCATGCGTTGTCACCCGTGGTCTCGGTGCCGGAGCATTTGCCGCGCTCAACCGCAAGCGGCGCTGACTGGGTCCGGTACGCGCCAAGGAACACGTCACGGTCGGTGTCAAAGCCAGCAAGCTCCGCACCTGCCATGCCGAACCACAGGTCAGAGCTGTGCGTCCGCGTCGAGTTGTAGCGGTGAATCATGCCGTCGTGAACGCGGCACACGACCACATACTGCGAGTACTGGAGGTTCTCGAGGTCCTGGCGGTAGTTCCATTCGTTGGACAGCTCCGCATAGGAGAACACCGAGATGGTGCGCGGCTGATCGGTGGTGTTGGTCACCTTCACCGACCAGTACTCAAATGCCTGGCCCTGCGGGATGAAGAACGTCGCCTCCGAGTCGATGCCCCGGTAGGACGAGTGGAAGATCGAATAGCCAAGGCCATGGCGCACGGACGACGCTTGGGTCGGGTTGCCCGCCGCGTCCACGTCATCGCCGTCGCGGCCACGCAGGGGCTTGCCCACCGGCTGCCAGGACGCGGACCAGAAGTCGCCATCAGCGTCGTCCCGGAGGTAGACGAAACGGCCGGGCTCGTCCTGCGGCACCCCGTTGAAGCGGAAACGGGTGACGCGACCGGTGCCGCCAGACTTGTAGAACGAGTAGCCGCCAGCGCCC
>CAZRHL010000131.1:0-4381 GCA_964600005.1 uncultured Demequinaceae bacterium | reverse complement strand
TTGGTTCAGAAGTCATCCGCAGGATGTTGCGAATCTCGCGGCCTCTCGCGGGGCTGGCGGGGTCACCCAGGACGGGGGTGGCCGCAACGGACAGCGGATGGCAGGGTGAGGATGGTCCCGCTTGCGGGATCGGCCCCGGGTTCGTCAGCCGGGTGCTGGTGAGGCGCTTGCGCCGCACAGGTCCTCGTCCCACAGCAAGGCCCTCCGGACGCTTACTCCGGAGGGCCTTTGCTGTGTCAGACGGGCCACGGGACCCTGTCTTTCCATCGACAACGCTACGACTCGGTTCCGGCATTCCTTGACACCGACACGCGCCGCTGCCGAGACCAGTCCGTACGACGCCCACGCCCCGATTACATTGGTCACATCCGCAATGCGAGAGGGCACGATGACCACAGGCGAGAACCCCAACGTCCCGCACACCTCTACGCCTCCTCCGGCCGGTCGCCAGCCCGATATCCACGCCTATGGCTACGGCACGTCACGCGAGGATGAGTCGTTCGGCAGCTCGTACAACAAGCGCCCGTACCGGTCGAAGGCGATGATCTTCGCGGGAATCGGCGCTCTGCTCCTCGGCTTTGGCGTCGCGGTCGCGATCAATGCGCTCAAAGGCGACGATGACGGCCCCGCAGATGCTCTCGCCCCCGCTCCCGTGGCCACGCTGCCGGCGACGGCTGAGCCCACGCCCACGGCGTCGGCTCCCTCGCAGGACCCGACGGCCGCGCCCACGCAGGACGCCGGGCCCGAACTCATCGCCGGCCCGGATCTCGATGTGGGCGCATGCATCGCGGACCCGTACGAGTCAGCCGAGCAGAACCCCGACGGCTCCTACATCGTCGAGGGCTACACCGTGGTGCCGTGCAATGAGTCGCACTACGGCGAGGTCTTCATGCAGACGGCATCGCGGGCTACCTCCTATGACGTCGACGGCATCATCGTCGAGTCTGAGCAGCTGTGCTATACGGGCTACGCCTCCTACGTGGGCCGCCCGTACCAGGAGTCCGAGCTCTACATGGAGCCTTTCGTCCCCACGGCCGACGCGTGGGCGGAGGGGGTGCGCGACGTCACCTGCGTCGTGGTCGACCCGAACGGCCCGCTCACCACCTCAGTTCGCAACTCCGGTCGCTAGGCAATGGCAATCCGCCTCCGCGTGAGTCACATCGCGCTCGTTGCTCTCGGCGGCGCCTTAGGCACACTCGCTCGGTTCGGCGTCGCGGAGGCATGGGCCGACGCTGCGGCGTGGCCGGTCGCGACCTTCACCGTCAACATCGTCGGCGCCTTCGCCCTGGGCGCCCTTCTCGAGTCGCTCCTCCGGCGCGGCGCCGAAGGCCGTATCGCTCAGCGGGTGCGCCTCACCCTCGGCACTGGTTTCCTTGGCGCCTTCACGACGTTCAGCGCGCTCGCGATCGAGGTGGAGCGGCTGCTCGCCGACGGGCGCATCACCAGCGCCGTCACGTATGGGCTCGGCAGCGTGATCCTCGGCTTTGCGGCGTGCGCGGCTGGGGTGGCGCTCTCCGCGCGCATGCACCGCCGCCGCGCGCTCATGCTCCCCCCCCGATCCCGACGCCGACGCCGTGTCGACTGAGGCAGGCACCGCATGAGCGCGTGGGAGGTGTTAGCAATCGCCCTGGCAGGGGGGCTGGGCGCAGCCGCGCGCTTCACGGCCGACGCTGCCGTCCGCTCGCGTGCAGGCGACAGCTTCCCGTGGGGCACAGCAGTGGTGAACGTCTCGGGTTCGATGATCATTGGCCTTGCGACCGGTGCGGCGCTCTTTCACGACTGGCTTGGCGGCGAGAACGGCGCAGCGCTCGCGATGATCGCGGTCGGATTCTGCGGTGGCTTCACCACCTTCTCGACGGCCATGGCCGAGTCCGTGCGCCTCGTCCAGAGCGGTGCTGCGCTGGCTGCCCTTCTCAACGCTTTTGGCACTGTGGTGACATGCACAGCGGCAGCCGCGGCTGGCGTCGGCGTCATGTACCTCGTGTGAGAAGCGAGACTGACGCGCCCCGGGGTCGGCCGGGAAGTGGAGCGGGTGACGGGAATCGAACCCGCGCTATCAGCTTGGGAAGCTGAGGTTCTGCCATTGAACTACACCCGCGCGCGCCCTCAGGCGCGACTTCATCTTAGTAGGCGACCGCGCTCAGGCGTGCGGCTGGGCCACAAGCGTGAAGGTGCTTGAACGCGTCTCGCCCGGCTGCACCAAGAAAACGCCGGTGCCTGCGGCGCCCTCGGCCTCACGGTTGAAGCCGTCGTTGGCGTTCGAGACGGCCTCAACCGCAAAGAACGTTTCGCCCTGCGGGATGTAAACCACCGCGTGCTCAAGGAGCGCACCGGCCTCGTAGTCGAGCGTGAGTGCGCCGGGGTACTCAAGCGTGGCCAGAGTGGATGACGTGCGCTCCGTGAAGCAGTCGTCCACGAACTCCTCGCCGAGCGGGCGCAGCTGACGGAAGTCGACGCGGGGCTCGACGGGCTCCGGGTCGCCCGTGGGCAAGCAGCCGATGGCGGGGTAGTACGTGGTGCAGTTGAGCTGGAGCTGGACGTCGTCTCCAACGCCGAGGTTGCGCTCAAAGTAGGGGTGGTGGCCAAGGCCCGCAGGGAACGTCTCGTTGCCGTCGTTGGTGACGGCCATGTGCCACGTGAAACGCTCGCCGTCGAGCTCGTAGCCAAAGCGCGCGGTGAAGGCCCACGGCCAGTTGACTCCCACCACATTGCGCGATGAGAACTCAAGAGTGACCGCGGTGTCGCTTTGCTCGACAACGGTCCACGGGTACTCAAGCCCCGTGCCGTGAATGGCGGTGCCGTCCGCGAAGTTGACACGCAATTGGTGACGCTTGCCCGCCCAACTGAACACGCCATCGCGGATGCGGTTGGACCACGGAACGAGCGGGAACGACGCGGTGGCCCAGGCGTCGTCAAGCTTGTCGGTTGGCGTCGGGCGGAGCACGTCCACCCACTGGCCGTCGATGCGCACGCGCGCGTATGCGACCGACCCTCCCGAGGCGGGAACGAGCCCTACCTGCCACTGGTCATTTTCGATCGCGACGATGTCCCTCATGAGGCCATTGTTGCGGATGTGACGGGGGTGGAATGCACCATCGCCCCCGACGTGTCGTTCACGTCGAGGGCGATGGGTGTGGTTCTAGCGGTTCTGGAGGGCGTCCATCGCGACGGCAACGGCCTGGAGCAGGCGGGTGTCGTACTCGGGAGCCTCGACCGTGCAGCGGTACGTGTCGCGCAGACCGAACTTGCGGGTGATGTCGAGAACGTCGCGCTCGCCGGCCTTGAAGAGGAAGTCATACGGGATGAAGTCGAAGTTGGTGAAGCGGCGCAGAATCGCGTACGCCGGCGACTTCTCCTGGCCCTTCACCTCGGGCTGACCGGGCTGCTCGATGATCCACGTCGAGTTGAGCATCGACGCCTTCCAGTCCTTGTGGAACGAACCGATCGTGTTGCCGCCGCCGTCGAAGACGTCCACGACGGACTTGATGTCGAGCACGTTGCGCGCCTTGAAGGAGAACAGCACCTGCGTCTTGGAGTCGTCGGTGAAGAACTTCACCTCTTCCTTCAACGCAAAGCGCTTCTGCTGCGCGAACCCGAGCAGCGAGACGGTGTTCCACTCAGCGTCGGTGGACCAGATCTCGTAGCGGTTGACACCCAGCGTGAAGCGCTGGCGGATCAGGAAGTTGTGCTCAGTCATGGGGTAAACGTAGCGGTCCGAGGCTGCACTGTGGTGCACATCACATCATCCCTGGCAGACAAGCGAGTTTCGAAAACTGCGGAATGCGGGCGAAGCGCCTTGGTGTTCCCTTGACGTCCGCAGTACGCGGCTGGAGCAGTGGCGAGGAGGAGGCCACAGTCTCGAGATAGGTCCGAATGACAGGAGTGCATCATGGCGATCGGTTCCGGAATTTTCCTCATTGTTGTTGGCGCGATTCTCACCTTCGCGATCAACACCTCGGTTGAGGCCGTCAACCTGGTGGCCGTTGGCTGGATCTGCATGATCGCGGGTGCGCTCGCGATCCTCGTCTCGCTGGTGGTCAACAACCAGGCCCGCCACACCTCCCACCGCGAGGTGGTTGACGAGCACGTCGCGGAACACCGTCACGTCTCGTAACCGCCACGTCTCGTGACCGGCACAGTTCTTCAGCAACACGCCGACGCTGGCGCCGACCATGCCGCCAGACAGCCCGACGCCGACGCACCCCAGCGTCGGCGTCGGGCTGGGTGCGGCGGCGGCCGGGTGTCCAGGTGGCCGCGACGCGCAGAGTCGGCGCACGTGCCGCGCTCCGCTCACCTGTCGGGGCTTACGCGTCGGGGTATTGAATCTCCGGCAGCGACGTGAACGTGATGAACGGCCGACGCTGCGAGAAGGCGACATCGA
>CAZRHL010000130.1:0-4450 GCA_964600005.1 uncultured Demequinaceae bacterium | reverse complement strand
AACTCTTCGCGAAGATCACGAGGTCGCCAGAGAGCTCAAACCGAACGTTCTGAAGGACCAGCTTGTCGCTTGTGCATTTCGCACCTGACTTGCCCGTGAGGTCATACATCACGTTGGCGGGCGGTCGAACGACGACCTTGTTGTTCGTCTTCGAGTTCGCCATCCAGTCAGCGATCGTGCAGCTGTCAAGCTGGCCAGTCTGATACTGGTTGATGCCGCCGACGACGACCCCCGAGGACAGCAGGTCATTCTTGAAGCCCGTACGGTCGCGTGGGCCGATCATGCCGTCCCACTCGCTTGGGACGATGCCGACGATCGGGAGCGGAACGCTTGTCATTTCGAGAACTGTCTGGTTCTCGTAGAGCCCGCCTCCGACGACCATCGTGTTCGCGTGATAGCCGTTTACCTTGCCGCCGAGGATGACATCGCCACCAAAGCGCTGCCCGGCATTGTTGAGGTCGAGGTTCCCGGCCTGCACGGTGAGATCTCCGCCCACACGATTGCCGGTGTGCGTCGTGTTGATCGTGACCGTGTTCTTTGTCCACATGCTTCCCGTCACGAAGCAGTTGTTGTTCATCGTGACGCCGCCGGTGACAACGGTGAGGTCGCCGTCGATGCCAACCGACGTGTTGCACAAGAAGTTGCCCGAGTTCACCCATACGTTCGCTGTGTCATCGGGGATGAGCGGACCAAGGCTGAAGCCGGCACCCGTCTGCGGCTGCGTGGCCGAATAGATGGCAGCCGAGTGACCAACCTGCGGGATGAGCTGGACGCCCGCCTCGACGGTACGCGAGGGCTGGATGCCTGCGGTGGCGTTCACCGGAGTCGCCGTCGCGCGCACGGTGGCACGGGTCGGCGTTCCCGAGATCACGCCGTTGTTGCAGGTGGTGAGCGGTCCGCTGTTGTCTGCGTATGCGATCTCGACCACGACCTTGGCGGCAACGGTTCCTTGTGCGATCGAGTCGAAGGTGATCGGCCCGCATCGGTTTGCCACATTGAAAGACTCGATCACCGCATCCACGGCAGCCTCGGCCGCGTGAACCTGGCTGGTGCGCACGGAGTCGCGAGCCGCGTCCTGAGTAACGACAACAGCCTGCCAGACGACAACGAGGCATAGAGCGATGCCGATGATGGCAACGCCCACTGCTGCGACGAGGGCCGAGCCCTCGTCGTTGCCACGTAACGCGCGCATGGTGCCTCCTCTTATGGCGCTGGGATGAACGCGCAGTTGGACTCCGAATAGCCAAGAACTGTGTTGCGTCCAGTAACGACTGTAGAAATGCTGACCGGCTTTGCGTCTTCACGCATATCGGGTGACTTGATCTGAAGGGTGATGCGGACGTTTTGTGCAGGGGTGGACGCAGCCCCGCTCACGACCGTCGTCGGGTCCTTCCAGAACGGGGGCCACGTGGCTGGATCGTCAGGGTCAGGGACGGTCTCGGCGGGAACGACGACGTTGCGTGCGACAACCGCCCAGTCCGCGACGAACGGGTCGGTGGGGTAATTGGGTGACCAATGGCGATACTCGAGGCGGCCAAGTTCACCCGGGGCATCGGCGATCACCCGCCACTGAGCGCACTTCGGTGCCGCGCCCTCTTGGGTGTAGATGCGGAGCGAGTAGTAGGGCTCAACGCCTGAATCGACCGCTGACTCATTTGCCGGGTCCATGATGACGTTGCCCGACCGCACTTGGCGGTCGATCTGCGAAATGCCGAGACGCGCCTCTTCGGCTGCGTTGACTCGACCGAGGTTGTCCCGAGTCATGTACATCATGCTGATCATGATCGCGGTCGTCATCACCATCAAGATGGAGAAGATCAGCATCGACACGAGGAGCTCCGCGAGCGTCATGCCCGAATCGTCGCGCTTGCGCATGCGAGACATCGTCACGTCCTCCTGTCGAAGGAGGATGTTGCGGCGGAACCAGCCAGGATGGTCTGTTGGTTCATCTCCCAGTTGCCCCATGGGCTCGTGATGACATAACGGACCGAGATGGTGATCGAACCCGCATTCGCGTACACGACGCATGAGTCGTCCTTGCAGTTGACGACCGGGTTCTCTCCAAGCACCTGGGTCGCCACCGGGGTCGCTGATACGGAACCTGAAGCGGTGACGGACACTCCCCCGCCAGGTGACCACGTCACCTCGCCGGTCGATGCCAACGTGCCGCTCGATGTCTCGTTGACGGCCACCGTTGCCATCGAGGAGCCGTTCCAATAGCGAATGACGGCGTCTCGGTCGATGGACGGCGTCGTGCTCATCTGCACTGAACCGCGCTCGGTGCGAACGGTGTCGGAGTAGTTCGCGATCTCAATGAGCGTGCTGATGCCTTGGTCCCACATGCCCGACGTGAAGTGGCCGATGCGCAGCGAGCTCTCCTGGTACGTCGACCGAGCGGACGCACAGCCGGAGGCGTCGAGTGTCTGGCATCCGTATTGCGTGCCGGGTTTGCTGCCGAGGAAGCGTCCACCACCCGCG
Organism: uncultured Demequinaceae bacterium; assembly: GCA_964600005.1. Classification (GTDB taxonomy): domain Bacteria; phylum Actinomycetota; class Actinomycetes; order Actinomycetales; family Demequinaceae; genus Demequina. Next base: position 1,972 of record CAZRHL010000130.1, on the reverse strand, counting down.
GTCGACGATGCGGACGCAGAGCGCCACAACGGGTGCATCGTGCCTCCGGCGGCACCCAATGACGCATATATGCCCCCCGAGCCGGTCAGCTCGGTGTACGTACACGGTTCGCCGGCGAAGAGCTGGGTGCCAAGACATGCCTGCGATGTGTTGGATCGCGTCGAACCCGTGCGAGTGTCATCGCTGCGGACGCTGAGCCACAGCGCACCGGAGCCAACGTATTGCTCCGTGTTCGGGCCCACCGAGATTGTCGATTGGTCATCGGCGGCGATGCCATTGCTTGCGGTGTAGTTATTGGTCCCGCGGCTGAACACCGACGCATTGCCCTCAGACGTGGTCGTCATCGACCCACCGGGCACCGATGGTGCGAGTTTCACCGTCGTGCCGCCTCGGCGCGCTTCGCCGCTGACGGAGGTCACCTGCACAGAGTCTCCGGTCGCGTTGAGGAGCGCGGACCGGATCGAGACCTCTTGAACGGTCGAGCCTGGGATCAGCGGCGTGAAATCCGAGTTTCCTTCGGTGGATGCCGTGAGCGACGTTCCCACGTATCCAGACGTGGAGGAGAAGGTGAATCTGTCCTGACAGGCGACGAGGTACGGCATCTCATCGCGGTCACCACAGCCGGTCGAGCCGTCGTAGGCCGAGGATCGCAAGGCGAGATCGTCTGTCTCGCCCGTCTTGACGTTTGTCCACGAGACGATGACGAGAAGGCCGACCGAAGCGGCGGAGCCATTGACCGAGTCGACAACGTAGGCCCGAATATCGAACTCAGAGCCTGGCTTCGTGGGATCTGACTGGACGGTGTGGTTCGAGCCGCTTGCGTCGAAGAGCGGCGGGCGAGGTGTTGACAGGTCTTGGGGCGTCGTCAGCGCGAGGCGCACGGTGTACGTCTCGCCATCGATTGTGACCGTGCCGCCCGAGCTGTTTCCCGTGTAGTACGGGTCGACATTTCCACCTGCCGTGTGGAAGCCGGGAACGTTGCCCTTTGACAAGGTGTTCCACGGTAGGGAGCGCATGATCTCCATCGCCTGATTCGCATAGGCGGTGGCCTGTTCGCGCTTGGTGGCGTTGACGATGCTCTGCATCGCTGACACCTGGACGCCGGCGAGAAGGAGCAAGACGACGGCGATCACGAACATGGCGACGACGAGCTCAACAAGGGAGAATCCCTCATCACGCTTGTTGACGGCACGGGGTATCGCACTCATGTCCCTGCGCACTCCCTCGGCGATCAGATCGAAAAATGCCTCGGACCTCGGGAGCCACCGCATGTGGGCGGTGACTCCCGAGGTCACGACTTGACTTACGAACAGGCCACGCCCACCTGCATACCGTTCTTAGCGGAGTAGCTCACACCACCGTTACCCAACGTGGTCTTGTCGCCGTCGTTGTTGTAGACCGAGACACACCAGTTGGTCGATTTCATCGTGTTGGTCGGCGATGCATTGAGTTTGACGTTCTTCGACGAGGTTCCGATCGAGTCGCCGTTGAGCGTCCAGTCGGAACCGTTGCCGCCGGCGATGGTGACCGGGCCAGCACCGTCGACGAAGTACGTGGCGATCTCCTTGCCGATGGTCGACACGTCTGCCTTCGCTGCCGAGTCCTCGGCCTTCTTGCGCTGGTTGAGGAACACCGGAATGGCAATTGCTGCCAGGATGCCGATGATGATCATGACAACGAGGAGCTCAATGAGCGTGAAGCCCTTGTCTTCCTTCGCCATCTGTTCGCGAATACGAGCCATCATGATGGTTCTCTCCTTGTTACTTTCTCTATTAGTGTCAAGCGCGGATCTCTCCGCAATTTCGTTGAGAGACAACTTTGTCTCCCCACGTCTTGGGTTACTGAATCAAATCGAACACCCCGAAGATCGGCATGTAGAGCGCGATGATCATGCCTCCGACGACCGCACCCAACACCGCGATCATGAGGGGTTCGATGAGAGACGTCAAGGCATCTGTGGTGGCTTCCACTT
>CAZRHL010000129.1:0-4487 GCA_964600005.1 uncultured Demequinaceae bacterium | reverse complement strand
GGGTGACGATTCCCGTGCGGGAGCGGATCCACTCATCCGACGATTCGATGGGGCCTGCGACCTCATCGTTCGTCACGTAGCGCTCACCGCGGGCCACGCCGAGGCCATGAATGCGGGAGTACTCGGCGCCCCTTTGAATCTGGATGGTGGGGCTCATGCGACGCTCCTCGCGAGGTCCCGCGCGGCCTCGAGGTCTTCGGGTGAGGTGAGGGCGACCGCGGGAACGCCCTTCATCACACGCTTGGCGAGTCCGGTGAGGACTCCGCCGGGTGCAAGTTCGATGATGCCAGTGACGCCCAAGGACAGCATGGTCTCCATGCACAGATCCCAGCGCACGGGGCGGGCCACCTGCGCGACAAGGCTTTCCACGGCGGCTTCGGCTGACACGACGGCGGCGCCGTCGTAGTTCGACAGCAAGGTGATGGTCGGCTCGTGGCGCTCAACTCTAGCTGCGGCCGCAGCGAGCACCGGCACGGCAGGCGCCATGTACTCGGTGTGGAATGCGCCGGCCACCTGGAGTTGGATGACGCGGGCGCGAGTGGGCGGCGCCTCGGCGAGAGCGGCTATCGCCGAGGCAGAGCCGGCTGCCACCACCTGTCCGCCGCCGTTCATGTTGGCGGGCGTGAGGCCGAGCTCGGAAAGACGAGCCGCCACCTCGTCAGCGTCGCCGCCGAGCACGGCGGCCATCGACGTCGCCTCTGCTGCGGCGGCAGCTTCTGCCATCGCAACTCCGCGCGTGCGCACGAGCGAGACGGCGTCGGCGGGGGAGAGAACGCCTGCCACGGCCGCTGCGCCAAACTCGCCGACGCTGTGACCGGCGGCGAGCGCGGGCGTCACGTCGAGCGCGGCGTACGAGGCAAGCGCAGCGGCAACCAGCAGGGGTTGCGCGATTGCGGTGTCGCGAATGGTGTCGGCGTCGGCATTGGTGCCAAAGTCGATGAGGTCGATTCCAGCGGCCTCCGAGAACTGCTCGAGCGCTTCGCGCGCGGCCGGGATCTCGATCCACGGCTTGAGCATTCCTGGTGCCTGGGCTCCCTGTCCGGGGCTCACAACGGCAAGCATGTGTACAGCCTGCCTCATGTTGGAGCGATCCGTCGCACCAGGGGACACGGACTTGTCACCAGTACTTTGTAGAAAGGCTACAAAAATGCGCGTCCGGCGTCCCGCAGGCGACCGAGCGCAAAGGCCATCTCAAGCACGTGTGCGTCGCGGGTCGCAAGGACGTCCCAACCGGTGATCTCGGTCACCTTTTTGAGGCGATATCGCACGGTATTCGCGTGCACGAACATGGTCCGTGCTGAGAGCTCAAGGGAGCGCCCGCAGTCAAGGAAGGTGGCCACCGTCTCTTGTAGGGAACCTCCAGCGCGGACGATGGGGTCGTAGGCAATCGCAATGAGGCGATCTCGAGCCAATGTGTCTCCGACGAGCACGCGCTCAGGCAAGAGATCGTCAGCCATGACGGGGCGTGGCGCGAGGGACCATGCGGGGGCGGCGACCACTCCCGCAAAGGCGGCGCGCGTTGCGCGAGCCACCTCGAGAAGAGTGACGGCAGGGGGTCCCGTCACGACGGGGCCAGGGCCAAAGTGCGGCAGGATGCCTGCCACCATCTCATCGATGTCGGCGTCGGTGCGCGCAATGACCACGAGGTCCTCACCATGGATGCCGACCATCGCGCGCGGTGCCTCCTTGCGAAGTGAGCGGCGCAGCTCTGCTGACTCGGTTTCGCCGAGTGGGCCTTGGGTGCGACCGACCATGACGAGGGTCGGCCCCGGCTTCCAGCCGAGCGCGGCGGCACGGGACGGCAGGTCGTCATCGACTTCGCCGCGCACGAGCGCGTCGACAACCAGTGCTTCGAGGCGGGCGTCCCATGCGCCGCGCGATTCGGCGGCGCGAGCGTAGATCTCGGCCGCGCTGAACGCGACTTCGCGTGAGTACCGAAGAATTGCTTCGCGCAGGTGGGCCTCGCCGCCAGTGGCCGCGAGGTCGTCGGTGTGTTCCTCGACCACCTTCACCACCGTCCGCACGATCGACAGCGTGTGCTGCAGGGAGATCGAGCGGGTGAGTTCTGGCGGAGCGGCTGCAAACATCTCCATGGCGCCTCGGTATCCCGTTGACGGCGAGGCGTACCACGTGACGAACGAGGTGATGCCTGCCTGGGCGACAGTGCCCACCCAGGAGCGCTCCTGAGCAGGCAGTTCGCCAAACCAGGCGTATTGGGTATCGAGTTCGCGAAGAGCGGCAGTGGCGAGCTTGCCGGTGCTCGCACGAAGCTTTCGGAGGGTTTCGTGTCGGACCTCCGCTGGTGCAACCATGCAGTCAGCATAGGGGTCTCTTGTTTCCAGCAGACAAAGCGGTGCCCCCCAAATGGGGGGCAATTCAGGCGGAGACGTGAATGAGACCGGTCACAAACACTGGGGGCGACGACAAATTAGTGGGTTCTCACGAATGAGAGCCGTATCAAGCGCTTGCACCCTGTCGGGTTCCGCGAACCTGGCCAAGAATGCGCGATGGGCGTGTCGTGAGGTCACACCTCAGAACACGCCCATCGCATCAGTCACGAGGTCTACGAGTCTCCACCCGCATTGCCGGAAGTGCCCTTGCGGACATCGTGCAACTCGTAGCGCTCGATGGCCGCGGCCGTGGTGCCGGCGGCAACCTCACCGCGGCGCTCGAGCTGCTGGAGCACCCGCACGGCGGTCGACGGACCGTCGATGTGGAAGAAGCGGCGCGCAGCGGCACGAGTGTCCGAGAAGCCGAATCCGTCAGCGCCGAGAGTCGAGAAATCGCCCGGGATCCACGCACGCACCTGGTCAGGGACAAGGTGGTCGTAGTCGGTCGTCGCAACGAACGGACCGGGCGCGCCCTGGAGACGCTGGGTGATGAACGGCGTGCGCTGCGGTCGCTCGGGGTGGAGGAATCCCTCCTCCTCGCACTCGAGTGCATCGCGTCGCAGCTCGGTCCATGACGTCACTGACCACACCGCCGCGTGGACGTTCCAGTGAGCGGCGAGAAGCTCTTGTGCCTCAAGCGCCCACGGAACGGCGACGCCCGATGCGAGGATCTGCGCCTTGGGGCCCTCTCCTGCAGGAGCCGGAGCGAGCTGGTAGATGCCCTTGAGGATGCCCTCGACATCGACGTTCTCCGGCTCAGCCGGCTGCGTGATCGGCTCGTTGTAGACCGTCAGGTAGTACATGACGTTCTTGTCACGACCGTCTTCTGGACCGTACATGCGGGCCAGGCCGTCCTTGATGATGTGACGGATCTCGTAACCGAACGCGGGGTCGTACGTGACGATCGCGCGGTTCGTCGCCGCGATGAGAGGCGAGTGGCCGTCAGCGTGCTGAAGCCCCTCGCCGGTCAGCGTCGTCCGGCCTGCCGTGGCACCGATGAGGAACCCGCGGGTGAGCTGGTCGCCCGCGGCCCAGAACTGGTCGCCCGTGCGCTGGAAGCCGAACATCGAGTAGAAGATGTAGAACGGCAGAAGCGGTTGACCGTGCGTCGCATACGACGTCCCCACTGCCTGGAAGGCAGCAGCAGAACCCGCCTCGTTGATGCCGGTGTGCATGATCTGACCCGCCTCAGACTCCTTGTAGGAGAGCATGAGGTCACGGTCCACAGGGAGGTAGTTCTGTCCCTGCGTGTTGAAGATCTTGGCGCTCGGGAAGATCGAGTCGAGACCGAACGTGCGCGCCTCGTCGGGGATGATCGGCACCACGCGGTTGCCGAACTCCGGGTCCTTGATGAGGTCCTTGAGGAGGCGCACGAGTGCTTGCGTCGTCGCAATCTGCTGCTTGCCTGAACCCTTGGCGAGAAGCTCGTAGTGCTTCTCGTCGGGAAGGTGGACCGGCGGCGCCACATCCCTGCGCTCCGGCACGAAGCCGCCGAGCTCGCGACGACGCTCGAGCATGTACTGCACAGCGGGGTCGTCAAGTCCGGGGTGGTAGTACGGCGGGTTGTACGGATCGGCATCGAGCTGCTCGTCGGTGAAGGGGATGTCAAAGGTGTCGCGAAGGACCTTGAGGTCCGCAGACGCGAGCTTCTTCATCTGGTGCGTCGAGTTGCGCGCCGCAAAGTTGGTGCCAAGGCCGTAACCCTTGATCGTCTTGGCGAGGATGACGGTGGGCTTGCCGTTGGCTTCAGTCGTCGCCTTGAGGTAGGCCGCGTACAGCTTCCGATAGTCGTGACCGCCACGCTTGAGCGCCCAGATCTCGTCGTCCGTCATGTCGGCGACAAGCTCCTTCGCACGGGGGTCGCCGCCGAAGAACTGGTCACGGATGAACGCGCCAGACTCGGCGCGGAAGGTTTGGAAGTCACCGTCTGGGACGGTGTTCATCAGGTTGACGAGTGCGCCGTCGGTGTCGCGGGCGAGCAGCTTGTCCCAACCGCGGCCCCACACCACCTTGATGACGTTCCAGCCGGCACCGCGGAAGAAGGCCTCGAGCTCCTGGATGATCTTGCCGTTGCCGCGCACGGGGCCGTCGAGCCGC
>CAZRHL010000128.1:0-4628 GCA_964600005.1 uncultured Demequinaceae bacterium | reverse complement strand
GCGCTATGACGAGGAAAGAGAGACCCGGCGATGCTCCGCACATCGGTCGCGCTCAGCGCACGAGGCTACGGCGTACTCCGCTACGCACCCACCAACCTGCTCATCAACGCCATCCGCACCAGACGCGGCATGAAGTGGGGCGTCCCCGCGATGCTGCTCGCCGGGGTTTACTTCTACGCGGCAGCGACCTGCACCACGATCATCAACGACGACGGTCCCGGCTGGCTCCACCTGCTGGTCCTGCTGTTCGCCTGGAATGCCCTCAAGTTCATCTGGGTCGGACCGGTCAGCCTCGTGCTCCTCGTCCACCATCGGTGCGGCCGCCCGCACCCCACGTCAGAGTCTGTGAGGTCGCCACGGTAGCCGCGATTGTGAGCGATGGCGCCCGAACTGCGGCTCCTCAGCAACATGGCTGCCGGCGTCGCCGTGTCGCGGCCTCTCGGCCATGGCGATACGGCAAGATGGGCGACATGACAGTCTGACCCGGGTCGTCGGTCCACTCGACCCTCAGCTGAGGAGGTCGATGATGAACCAACACGAGTCGTGGGGCGTTGGACCGCGGGTCGTCGCGTCGTCCGCCCGGAGCAAGATCGGCTTGACCGCATGACTAGCGAGGCGGCTCAGACTGCCGTTGACGAACAAGTGCCGTTGATCGAAGCGGTTCAGCGGCTCGTGCGGGGTGGCTGGGACGAAGTAGAGAGTTCGTTAGTCACTTACGGCGAACCGATCGCTGTTGAAGGCACGCGTTCGATTGTCCGCTGCCACTTCCTCCGAAGTGACCCTCTGGGGACCCCTCGCCTCAAGACGCTGGCGCAGCAGCTTGCGAATCAGATCGTCAACTACTGCATCCCTCGGACGGAAATTGAGAAGGTTGGACTACTATCTCCAGATCGGCAGATTCCGGAGATTACTCGCCTAGCTAACGAAGCCGCACGCCTGTTCACTCAAACCCAGGTCAAGACAGGGGAGGGTGCAGAACTACTTCTATACGCGTTGCTTGAGAAAGGACTCCAGATACCGCAGGTCCTCAGCAAGATGTCTCTAAAGACGAGTACCGAGATGCAGTACCACGGCGCTGACGGAGTCCATGCGAAGCTCCTTGATAACGGGGATCTAGCTGTTTATTGGGGTGAAGCAAAACTCTATGAGTCGGTTGCTAAAGCGATGACGGATTGCATGGACAGCATCGAGCCGTATTTGACTGGTACCGCTCACGAGCAGGACGTATTCCTGATCAGACACTACGTCGACGCTGGAAACGCGGAGGTGACGGCCCGGCTGCTCGAGTACTTCAACGACAAATCGATCCTTTCTGCGAATGTCGAGATGCGTGGCGCCTGTCTTATTGGCTTCGTGCATGAGAACTATCCAAGTCTTCCTCGTGAAGAAGCGTCTGTGAAGGCTGAACTGGACGAAGTCCTCAGTAGCTGGGCAAAATCCACAAAGACGCGCCTTGAGAATCGTTCCCTGACTAAACACGCTATTGAGGTGTTCTTCTTTCCAATGCCGTCCGTCGAGGAATTTCGAAAGGCGATCAAGGCTGAACTCCGGATCGAGGTCAAGTCGTGAGCCAGTTGTCGGACCGGGTGCTCGCCCTCAGCCGGTTCAGAGCTGGACTTGAGGAAATAGCGGTCAGTTCGGTACAGGCGGATGTGCCTTTGCTGGACGACTCCGCGTCTCCTACACGCGAGCCTGACTGGGCCTTTCTCTTGGTGTGTGCGAGCGCGCTAACGCCGGAGGTGAATGAGGTTGCTCAGGATGCCGTGCTGCGTGTTGCGCAAGGCTGCCTTCGGTCGCGCCAAAGTACCGACGAGCAGCGGGCCGCCGCCATTCTTCTATTAGATCGCGTGGGGAATCAGCCAGCAATCGCTCTGGCGCGAGACCGTGACGAAAGCATCCTGGCGTCGATCGAAGCAAACTCGTCGACACTTGTCCTTGATGCGCTTGGCCGTCGCGCCGAACTAACGGTAACGCTGCCGAGCGGCGACGTAATCGATGTCAATCCCTTTCAAAAGGCGTTCTGGGAGCTCGCTTCCGCCAATGACTGGGTGAGTGTATCTGCGCCGACATCCGCAGGTAAGTCGTACATCATCCGCGAGTGGATGTTCTCCGAACTGCGAGGGTCGACGCCTGCGCGACTTGTGTACATAGCACCCACCAGAGCCCTCGTTGAGGAGGTTAGCGAGGTCTTCCGATCCAAACTGGATGACAGCGTGGGTGTTCATACCCTCCCGTGGGACCCTGAAATTACTGGCTTCGAGCGACAGGTATTCGTCCTCACGCAAGAGCGTCTTCACCTGCTGCATCAGCGGTTGCCGCAGTTTGCACCATCGGTGATCTTTGTAGACGAAGCGCAGAAGATCGCCGATGGAACTCGCGGGATACTGCTAACGCAGGTGCTTGACGAAGCCCTTCGTCGGGACCCAACTGTTCGGTTAGTGTTCGCAAGTCCTTTGTCAGCAAACCCCGGTGTACTCCTGGAACCCGCATCCTCACAGGAGCGCAAGGCCGCGCTTGTCGGCGAGACGGTGACGGTGAATCAGAACCTCGTCTTCGTCAACCAGGTCCGTCGGAAGCCGCGCCGCTATGCGCTCTCACTCGTCTACGAGGGTGAGGAGCGGGAGGTTGGTCAAATAGAGCTTCCCCTTGCTCCAGATGGCGTTGGGCAGAAAGTTCCTCTCATCGCTGCCGCGATTGGGGGCGACTCCACTGGGAACCTTGTCTTTGCGAACGGACCGGCTGAAGCGGAGAAGTTTGCTAGAACCATATTTGATGCTCTAGGTGAAGACCTCGCGATAGAGTCGGATGCGATCCAAGAATTGGTCGACTTCTCCAAAGGCGTCGTGCACGAGAGGTTTCAACTCGCCGAGTTCGCCAGGCGGGGTGTCGCCTTCCACTACGGTGACATGCCTCTCGTGCTCAAGGCAAAGGTTGAGGAGTTGTTCAAGCGAGGAGAACTCAGATACCTGGTATGCACTTCCACCCTTCTTGAGGGAGTGAATCTGCCGTGCCGAAACCTCTTCCTACGCGCTCCGCACAAGGGGCCCAGGATGCATATGCCCATGCCAGACTTCTGGAACCTGGCCGGAAGAGCTGGTAGATGGGGCACTGAGTTCCAGGGGAACATATTCTGCGTCGATACATCAGATTCGAAGGCCTGGCCTGAGAAACCCGGCAGGCGAGAGCGGTCATCGATCGTGCCTGCGGCGACTACGACCCTGTCCAACGTAGCTAGCGTGATCGAATACATCGATCGTGGCGCACACAAAGCTGATCGCGAGACGCCTCCGGAGCTCGAATCAGCCTTCAACTGGCTTGCTGGTCGTTTCATATCTGACGGGAATCTGGTTGGACTTCATGGTGTTGCCTTAAGGGCGGAAGAGACCGACCGGATTGCTGAGGCACTTGGGCGCGTGACGCCAACTCTCCGGCTTCGCTCAGACCTCGTGAAGAAGCATGCAGGCATCAGTCCGATGTCGATGCAGCGCCTCTTGGACGCCGTCTTGGCGAACGGTCACCCCGAGGAACTTGCTCTCGTTCCTCCAACTAGCGATGATGCTTTCGATGAGTACAAGATCGCGCTGGACTATGTTGCTGAGTACCTGGGCGGATCGTTCGAGCCCGAGTCTCGTCGCTTGTCGCTTGCGCGCCTCATCGTTCACTGGATGAGAGGAGTGCCTCTCAGCGTCATTATCGACAACCGCGCGAGGTGGCGACGCGATCAAGGCCAAGAAGTCTCCTATCCGGGCCTGATCCGCAAGGTGATGGCGGACGTAGAGGACATCGCGCGTTTTGAGGCGCCAAGGTACCTATCCTGCTACGCCGACGTCGTGGCGCAAGCGGCGGGAGAACTTGGTCGGCAGATCGATGCGGATGCCGTCGATATCGAGATGATGCTTGAACTGGGAGTGCCACGGCCAACCGACATGTCCTTCATCTCGGTTGGGCTGTCAAGGGCTACTACTCGCGCGATTGCGGAGTTTGTGCTGGAGCCCTCGCTCTCTCCTGCGCAATGCACAGCTTGGATCGAGAATGTTGACGTGGAGCAGCTTGAGCTGCCTGCGTTCGCCGCACGCGAGATCGTGGCTCAACGACAACTATTCTCCGAGCGTCGCTGGCGAGCAGGCTAGTTCGTCGGCACTGTCTCGGTCCCGAGGGGGACCAGAAGGGGACCAGAACCATGCAAACCATGCATCTCGTGACGTGCTCTGCATCATCCGCGACCCGGAATGACGCGGAAGTCGGTCCCCCTGGAGCCGCCTGGACGCCTGGGGGTCAAGGGGTCGCAGGTTCAAATCCTGTCATCCCGACAAAAAGCCCTGGTGAGAGGCAACTTTCACCAGGGCTTCGTTGTTTCCGGGAGTGGTCACTGGCTGGTCCACCAGCTCGACCTGCTCGCTCCTGCGGTCGCGGAAGTGGACCAGGCCCTTCTGGCGTCGTCGCGTGTGAAGTGCACCAGAAGGTGCCCGTCGAGTGGACCAGAATCCGAGCAGGTCGGTGCTCCGACCTCTTCTGGGAGGGCCGGAGCGGGGCTCGGGAGGCGATCACAGGCGGGGTCCGTCGCGGCGGGTGGTGTCCCTTTTGATGGGGGCTGCGGAGAGGAACTGGTTGGCCTGTCTGGCGGCTTC
>CAZRHL010000127.1:0-4743 GCA_964600005.1 uncultured Demequinaceae bacterium | reverse complement strand
GCATCCCAGCGGATGTGACGATTCAGGTGCTGACGCAAGCACGCGAACACCTCATCGAACGGACCTACGAGTCGTTGCGCGGAGCGAAAAACGCGATTGTCCACCTCTACAACTCCACGTCAGTGCTCCAGCGTGAGGTGGTGTTCCGCGCCGACAAGGACGAGGTGCGCGACATCGCAACGCATGGCGCGATGCTGTGCCAGAAGTTCGAAGAACTGATCCCTGACACTCAGATCTTCTACGAGTACAGCCCTGAGTCGTTCACCGGCACCGAGCTCGAATACGCGGTCGACGTGTGCAACGCGGTGCTCGACGTATGGAAGCCCACCCCGGAGCGCAAGGTCATCATCAACCTGCCCGCCACGGTCGAGATGGCGACTCCCAACATCTACGCCGATGCGATCGAGTGGATGAGTCGCAACCTCGACTACCGCGACAGCGTCGTCCTCAGCCTGCACCCCCATAACGACCGCGGCACCGCCGTGGCGGCGGCTGAGCTCGGTTACATGGCGGGCGCTGACCGCATCGAAGGCTGCCTGTTCGGCAACGGTGAACGCACCGGCAATGTCGACCTCGTCACGCTTGGCATCAACCTGTTCAGCCAGGGGATCGACCCTCAGATCGACTTCAGCGACATCGATGAGGTGCGTCGCACCGTCGAGTACTGCAACCAGCTCGACGTTCACGCACGCCACCCCTGGGGCGGCGACCTCGTCTTCACCGCCTTCTCAGGTTCGCACCAGGATGCGATCAAGAAGGGTCTCGAGCACATGGACGCGAAGGCCGCGGCCCAAGGCGTCAGCGTTGACGACCTCGTCTGGGGGGTGCCGTACCTGCCGATCGACCCCCGGGACGTGGGCCGCACGTACGAGGCCGTCATCCGCGTCAACTCGCAGTCCGGCAAGGGCGGCGTCGCGTACTTGTTGAAGACCGAACATCAGCTCGACCTGCCGCGTCGGCTTCAGATCGAGTTCTCGCAGGTGGTCCAGCGCGAGGCCGACGCCTCGGGCACCGAGATGACGGCGGAGAAGATCTGGGAGATCTTCCACGACGAGTATTTGCCGTCAAGCGACGAGTCCCGCCATTGGGGCCGCTTCGCCCTTCGAGGCGCGCGTTCCGCATCGTCTGACGCAGGCCCGGACACTCTCGCCGCTGACATCACCGATCACGGCGAGGAGCTGACGGTCGAGGGTTCCGGCAACGGACCCGTTGACGCCTTTGTTGCCGCGCTTGGCACGCGTGGGGTGAAGGTCGAGGTGCTCGACTACGCGGAGCATGCGATGACAGCGGGCGGCGACGCCCGTGCAGCGTCGTACGTCGAATGCCAGCTCGACGACCGCATCGTGTGGGGCGTCGGGATCGACCCGTCCATCACGACCGCGACGCTCAAGGCGATCATCTCCGCCGTCAACCGCGCTGAGCGCAATCACCGTTAGTGCCCGGTCCGTGCCACGAGTGAGTGTCGCGTCATGCGTGGCACGGACCGAAGGGCCACTCAAGGGTTGACAATGGGGTGTGCCTCTTTACCGTGACCATGCGATTGTGTTGCGCACCCACAAGTTGGGCGAGGCGGATCGCATTGTCACGATGCTGACGCGTCACCACGGCAAGGTACGGGCCGTCGCCAAGGGCGTCCGGCGCACGTCGAGTCGGATCGGCGCGCGCATGGAACCGTTCATGCTTGCCGATGTGCAACTGTACGAGGGCCGCAATCTCGACATTGTGAGCCAAGTAGAGACCCGCGAGCCGTACGCGCGTCGCATCTCCGAGGACTACGCCCTCTTCACTGCCGCAACGGCAATGGTGGAGACCGTCGACACGATCGTCGACCATGAACGCGAACCCGCACCGGAACATTTTCGGTTGCTCCACGGGGCGTTAGGAGCGCTCAGCAGGCGCGAACACGACCCTGGCCTCGTCCTCGACTCATTCCTGCTGAGGGCGCTCGCGCTCGCGGGCTACGAGCCAAGCTTTGATGAGTGCGCCTCATGTGGTGCTCCGGGGCCTCACCGCGCCTTCCAGGTGGGCGGAGGCGGTGCGACGTGTGAGGACTGTCGTCAACCCGGTGCCGCCGCGCCCGCCCCCGAGACGTTCGACCTCTTGAATGCGCTCCTTGCTGGCGACTGGCCCATTGCCGATGCCACAGATACGCGTCATCGACGCGAGGCGGCGGGCCTCATCGCCGCGTACTCCCAGTTCCACCTCGAGCGACGTGTTCGGAGCCTCGGGCTCGTGGATCGCGGCGAGGACACGCCCGCCGGTGGCCCAATGGCGCACTAGCCTTGGGGGCGTGACACCGCAGCCGCCTCCGCCGCACCCTTCGGGAGCGACCCCGCCGGATTTGCCGCCAGCCGTCGTGCCTGCCCACATCGCTGTCGTCATGGACGGCAACGGGCGCTGGGCCAAGCAACGCGGCTTGGCGCGTACCGAGGGTCATACGCGCGGAGAGGCCGCTTTGCTCGACGTCGTGGCAGGCGCGATTGAGATCGGCGTGAGCCATATCAGCGCTTATGCATTCAGCACGGAGAACTGGAAGCGAAGCCCGGATGAGGTGCGTTTTCTCATGGGATTCAATCGAGATGTCATCCGTCGCCGCCGCGACCAGATGCATGAGTGGGGCGTTCGCGTGCGGTGGGCCGGGCGTCGTCCCAAGCTGTGGAAGTCCGTCATCGCTGAGCTCGAGAAGGCGGAAGAGCTCACCCGTCACAACACGACGATGACTCTCACCATGTGCGTCAACTACGGCGGCCGTGCAGAGATCGCCGACGCTGCCCGCGCCATTGCACGGAAGGTGGCCGCGGGAGAGCTGGACCCGGAGAAGATCACAGAGCGCACGGTCGCGGCTCACCTCGATGAGCCCGATATGCCGGATGTCGATCTCTTCTGGCGCTCAAGTGGCGAGCAGCGCTCGAGCAACTTCTTGCCGTGGCAAGCGGCCTATGCCGAGTACGTGTTCTCCGACGTCTTGTGGCCCGATGTCGATCGGCGCCATCTGTGGGCCGCTATCGAGGAGTACGCGCACCGAAATCGGCGCTTTGGCGCAGCCGAGTAGCACCCCAGATCAACGCGGCGATTGCGAGGAGCACGCCGACCCCCAGCCACGGTGACCGGGCGAAGGCCTCGAAGAGCGTGAAGCCGAGCGTCGAGTAGATCGCTGCCCACGCCATACAGCCAGGGATCATCGCGATGGTGTAGATATCCCACCGCATCCGCACATAGCCCGCGGTGATGTTCACCATCGTTTGAAAGCCGATGGTGAGAAAGGACAGCGGCAGCCCAATAGGTCCCCACTTCTCAAGGAAGCGCCGAGCGCCTTCAGCACGCGGACCAGAGAGCTTATGCGCGAGGGCAGCGGCGCGGGGCCGTTCCGAAGCCGCAGCGGCGTCCGCGCCGCGCCGTGCCCACCGGCCAAGCCAATACGTTGCTTGGGCGCGCGTGAACACCACGAACAGCAAGAACAGGGCGACCGCCCACCAACCCAGACCTTCAAGGACGTCGGGCACGCCAGCCATCTATGCCTTCCTTTGGGTGCAGTCGCCGCACACGCCCGTCAGTTCCACCGTGTGCTCGATATGCGAGTAACCGTGCTGAGAGCCGACACGTGCCGCCAAGGATTCCACTGAGGGAAGGTCGATGTCTTCGGCGGCGCCGCACTCGCGGCACCGCAAGTGGTGGTGATGAGTTTCCGCGGCTTCACACAGGCGGTACAGCGTCTCGCCAGAGTCGGTGACCACGGTGTCAACCTCGCCCGCGTCGACAAGCGCCTGCAGGGCTCGGTAGACCGTGGCAAGACCCGCAGAGTCGCCGCCTCGGCGTAACCGATCATGCCAGTCCTGGGCGGAGCGAAAGCCGCCTTCGTTCAGCACGTCAAGAACGGCTGCGCGTTGCTTGGTCATCCGAGGCTTAGGAGTAGTCATGACGTGCTCCGAATCCGCGACCGGGCGCCGCTCACGATGCTTGTCACCACATAACCTGCGACTCCCAACACGACAATGAGCGCACCCGGCTGGAGGTTGTGTTCCAAGGTGATGATGATGCCGATGATGGTGAGGGTGGCGCCGACGCCCATCGCGAGGTGCATCGTGCGCGAGAACGAACGCGTGAGCTGCTGAGCGATCGCGACCGGCAAGATCATGAGAGCGCTGACGAGGAGCACACCCACCACGCGCATTGCCGCCGTGATGGTGACAGCCGCGAGTACCGCGACCACCATGTTGAGCACACCGACAGGCAAGCCAGTTGAGCGCGCGAACTCTTGGTCGTGCGTAACGGTGAACAGCGCGGGGCGCAAGTACAGCCCCACCGCCACGACGACCACGGCGAGTGCCACTGTCACCCAGACGTCGGCCCATGTCACGGTGGAGATCGAACCAAAGAGGTAGCCCAATAGGTTGGCGTTGGACCCGCCTGCAGCTCCAATGAGCAGCACGCCGGTGGCAATGCCGCCGTAGAAGAGGATCGCCATCACGACGTCGGCCGCCGCTCCACGCGCGCGCATGCGCTCAATGGTGACCGCGCCGACGATCGCGAACACCACCGCGCCTGGCACAGCGAGAGCATCGCGTTGCGCGAGATCCGCTGCAGAACCTGCTAGCCACCCCGCCGCGACTCCAGCGAGAGCGACGTGGCCGATTCCGTCACCAAGCAAGGCCATCCGTCGCTGGACGAGGTATGTCCCGACGACGGGTGTGGCGAGACCGACCAGCACGCCCACGATGAGCATGCGCTGAACAAGGGGTTCTG
>CAZRHL010000126.1:444-4778 GCA_964600005.1 uncultured Demequinaceae bacterium | reverse complement strand
TTCTCGCCAACAGCTCACCGCAAGTGCCGGGGTGGGGTGCGGGGTGCGGGGTGCGGGGTGCGGGCGGCGGGTTGGGGCGCGCTACCTTGTGCGCATGCATCCTTCGAATGAACGCATCATGAGCATCCTCCGCGAGGCTGGGATCGACTCTCACGTCCAGGTTCTTGCAGACTCCACGCGCACTGCGGCCGAGGCAGCGGCGGCACTGAACTGCGAGGTGGGCGCGATCGCCTCGTCACTCGTGTTCCTCGCAGATGGAGAGCCAATTCTCGTTCTCACCTCTGGTGCGCACCGTGTCAACACCGAGGCTCTTGCAGGCCGCATCGGCGCAGAGGCCATCACGCGCGCCTCGGCGGAGCAGGTGCGCGAGGCGACCGGACAGCCGATCGGTGGAGTCGCGCCCGTGGGACACCCGGCACCCGTGCGCACATTCATCGATGAGGCTCTCAAGGGTTACGAGACTCTGTGGGCTGCGGCGGGCACTCCACATTCGGTCTTCGACATCACCTATGCCGACCTGCACCGCCTCACCGGCGCGGTTGAGGTGAATGTCGAGTAGGGCGCCGGTGTGGTGGGGCGGAAGCGAGCAGCAGCAACGCAAAAGGGCGGGCACATGGTGTGCCCGCCCTCTGCTTTTCGTGGCGCCAATGCGCCGACGCTGTATGGAGTTCCTTACGGAGCCGAGTAGGTCTTGGTCCAGATGACCGAGCCGTCGGGGTTCAGATAGGTGTACGTCACCTGAGGGTTGTCGGTCACGCCAACCGCCTGGAGAGAAGGGATGAGCAGGCTCTGGGCAGCACTCTTAAGCATCTCGGACGTCGAGTCGAAGCCGTCGGCAGCGAGGGCGGGGTCGATCGCCTCGGTGAAGGTGTAGGTGTACACCATGGTGTTGCCATTCTCGGCGGTGAGGGTGATGTCTGAGTAGGTGCCGCCGAACATGTCGACCTGGCTCTCGACCTCAGCGCGCGCTTCTGCCACGAACGCGTCGAGAATCTCAGCCTGCGACTCGGAGCCAGCGGGCTCGGGAGCTTCGGTGGGCTCCTCGGTCACAACCTCTTCGGCCGACGCGGTGACGGCAGGTGCAGTGGTGGTCTCTTCGGCGTCGTCCTTGGACGAGCAGCCAGTGAGGATGAGGCCAGCAACTGCAGTTGCAGCGGCAGCCACGGCGATTCGCCGGAAGATCTGGGTCATGATGTCCCTCAGTTCGTTGTGGTGGTGACGGTCACGACATACACAGCCATACAGCGCGACATGCGCGAGTCGTGGTGTTGTTTCTAGCGTGTGTTTATTGCGCGCCGGTAACGCATGCGCCCAAAAGGTGGAATATTCCCCATGCCCCCGCTAGGCCGTGGCCCAGGGGCGGAAGTGCCGGATGCGTGCCCGCGCTGCCTTGCCCTGCTCGACCACCCGGGCTGGCGCCGTGCCGCCGAGCCCGTCACGCGCGGCGAGCGAGCCCTCAACGGTCAACACTGACAACACGTCGGCCGTGAGAGACGGGTGAAGGGTGGACAGCTCCTCAGCTGTCAGTTCGTGCAACTCCTTGTCGCGCTTCTCGCACAAGCGAACCGCCGCACCGGCCACCTCATGGGCGTCACGGAAGGGCACCCCTTGCTTGACGAGCCACTCGGCAACGTCGGTGGCCAAAGAGAAGCCCGCAGGCGCCAACTCCGCCATCCGCTCGGGGTGGAAGCGCAGGGTGCGGATCATTCCGGCGAAGGCCGGAAGGACGACCTCGAGAGTCTCGACGGCGTCCAGCACAGGCTCGTGCACCTCTTGAAGGTCGCGGTTGTACGCAAGCGGCAGGCCCTTGAGCGTCGCAAGCAGACCCGTGAGGTTGCCGATGAGTCGACCCGCCTTGCCTCGCGCAAGCTCGGCAATATCGGGATTCTTCTTCTGCGGCATGATGCTCGAACCGGTCGAGTACGCATCGTCCAGCGACACGAAACCGAACTCCACCGTCGCCCATGCGATGACCTCCTCGGAGATCCGCGAGAGATCGACACCGATCATCGCCGCCACCCACGCAAACTCGGCAACGACATCGCGCGAAGCCGTGGCGTCGATCGAGTTCTCCGTGGGGCCAGCGAAGCCAAGCTCGCTCGCCACAGCAGAGGGATCGAGACCGAGCGTCGACCCCGCGAGCGCGCCGGCCCCGTACGGCGAATACGCGGCACGTGCGTCCCAGTCCGTGAGGCGTTCGACATCGCGCAGCAACGGCCACACATGAGCCATGAGCGAGTGACCAAGCGTCACGGGTTGCGCGTGCTGGAAATGCGTGCGTCCCGGCATCGGGTCATCGATGTGGCGGTCCGCCTGCTCGAGCAGAGCCTCGGCGGTATCGAGCAATAGCGCCGCAATAACTCGCGCGTGGCGGCGCAGATACATGCGCGGCAGGGTCGCGATCTGGTCATTGCGCGAACGACCAGCACGCAGCTTCCCCCCGAGTTCGGGGCCGACGCGCTCAATGAGGATGCGCTCAAGCGCACCATGGACGTCCTCATCCTGGGGTGAGGGACGCAGTGTCCCCGCAGCAACATCGGCCCGCATTCCACCCAGCGCCTCAACCATCGCGGCCGATTCGTCACCAGTCAGCAGGCCCGCCTTCTCCAGCGCGTGTGCGTGGGCGATCGATGCGGTGAGGTCGTCGTCCGCGTAGCTCCAGTCAAAGTGAGTGGACACGCTGAGGCGCGCGAGCGCTTCGGCAGGTCCACCCGAGAAGCGTGCGCCCCACAGGGCGCCCTCGTTGGTGCCGTGCTCCGTCATCGCATGTCCCTTCCCCTTGACACTCAATCGCCAAGTGCACCGGCGCGCTCTGCGCGAGCCGACGCCTGCTTCGCGGCAAGACCGTAGATCTCGATGAAGCCACGGGCAGCGCTCTGGTCGAACGTATCGCCTTCGTCGTAGGTGGCGAGGCTGAAGTCGTAGAGACCGACGTCAGAACGGCGGCCGTTTGCGACGGCCTTGCCGCCGTGCAGCTCCATCCGGACCTCACCGGTGACGAACTCCTGGGTGTCCTCAATGAAGGCGTCGAGCGACTTCTTGAGCGGCGAGGACCACATGCCGTCGTACACGAGGTCGGTCCACTTCTGCTGGATGACGCGCTTGTAGCGGGCCTGCTCACGCTCCAAGGTGACGTTCTCCATCTCCTTGTGCGCCTCGATGAGAGCAATCGCACCGGGCGCCTCGTAGATCTCGCGGCTCTTGATGCCGACGAGGCGGTCCTCCACGATGTCGATGCGGCCGATGCCTTGGGCACCTGCGCGTCGGTTCATTTCCTGGATCGCCTGGAGGGGCGTCACGGCCTGGCCGTCGATTGCTACGGGGACACCGCTCTTGAACGTGATGACGACCTCGTCCGGCACCGGCGGAAAGGCCGGGTCGTCGGTGTAGTCGTAGACGTCCTTGGTGGGCGCGTTCCAGATGTCCTCAAGGAATCCAGTCTCCACCGCACGGCCCCACACGTTCTGGTCGATCGAGAACGGGTTCTTCTTGGTGGTCGCAATCGGCAGGTTGTTGCGCTCGGCGTAGTCGATCGCCTTGTCGCGGGTGAGGGCAAGGTCACGCACGGGCGCGATGCACTTGAGCTCGGGGGCGAGCGACACGATGCCGACCTCGAAACGCACCTGGTCGTTGCCCTTGCCGGTGCAGCCGTGGGCGACAGTCGTCGCACCGAACTCCTTGGCGGCCTTCACGAGGTGCTTGACGATGACGGGGCGGGACAGCGCCGAGACCAGCGGGTACTTGTCGTGGTACAGCGCGTTCGCCTTGAGCGCCGGCATGCAGTACTCCTCGGCGAACTCGTCGCGGGCGTCGGCCACGTAGGCCTCAACAGCGCCGCAGTCGAGGGCACGCTGACGGATCACCTCAAGGTCCTCGCCACCCTGGCCTACGTCAACGGCAACGGCGATCACTTCGGCGCCCGTCGCGTCGGCAATCCAGCCGATGGCGACAGACGTGTCAAGGCCTCCCGAGTAGGCGAGGACGATGCGTTCGGTCATGGGGGTTCTACTTTCTGCTCAATCAGGAATCGTGACGGGCGCCGGCGGCGCGGTCGAGAAACTTCTGTGCGAGAGCGGGCCCACCGAGCGCGTCTCGCGAAATGACGATGATCGTGTCGTCGCCAGCGACGGTGCCGAGGATGTCCTCGTCGTCGTGCGTGTCGATCGCCATCGCCAAGAACTGGGCGGCACCTTCAGGGGTGCGCAACACGGCGAGGTTGGCGCTTCCTGCCGCCGAATGGAGCAGTTCGGCACACAACCGGTTGAGGCGAGCGCCGGTGTTGTCGACCACCTCCATCGTCGCCTGTGTCGCGTAAGTCAGCTTGCCGTCCGCAT
>CAZRHL010000126.1:0-434 GCA_964600005.1 uncultured Demequinaceae bacterium | reverse complement strand
GACCGCGCCGATCTCGACGAGGTCGCGCGACAGCGTCGCCTGCGTCACGCGCAGCCCTTCGGCCTCGAGAATCGCGGCCAGTTGCGTCTGCGACTCGATTCCGCCCTGCTCGATGAGGTGGCGGACCCGCGCCTGGCGTGCCGTCTTCGTGGCGGGAACGGTGGGAGTCATCGCTCGATCTCCGAGTGCTCCATCAGCCAGGTGAGGAGCGCCTTCTGGGCGTGAAGGCGGTACTCGGCCTCGAGCCACACAATCGACTGCGGGCCATCGATCACCTCGGCGGTGATCTCCTTGCCACGGTAGGCGGGCAGACAGTGGAGCACCTGCGCGCCGGGTGCTGCAAGCTCGAGCGTGCGCGCATTGACCTGGTATTGGTCAAAGGTGCCGTGGCGTTGCACGGCCTCTTCTTCGTCACCCATCGACACCCACGTGTC
>CAZRHL010000125.1:0-4813 GCA_964600005.1 uncultured Demequinaceae bacterium | reverse complement strand
CCACAGCGAGGACGGTCGCCTGTGCAACGCCTGAGGCAAGCTCCGTGCTTCCGAGCGCCCACGCGGCACCAGCGGCGCCCCACATCGAGGCTCCTACGAGCAGTGCCGTCGCTCCAATCACCGATGCTGCGATCACGCACGTCATGAACGCCCTACGCGCACCTAGCATGACGAGACCGATGCGGCCAAAGACAGTTCCGGCAGATATGCCAAGGATGGCGACACCGAAGCCTGCCGCCGTGAGTTGGTCGATCGCGATATCTGCACCAAAGAGCAGTCGCGTCAAGGCAGGGCCGACAATCGCGAATGCCGCGCCTCCGCCAACGCCCAGGGCGAGGTGCAGTCCGATCGCCGCCTTCATCCGCCGAGGAGCACCGTCCTCACCGCGCTCGACTACCCAGCCCTGAAGTGCATTTCCCAGCGAGGACACTCCGTATTGCCCAATGCGATAGGCCTTGTCACCCGAGACGTATCGCGCGGCTTCTCCGACGCTCGTTGCGTGTGCCACCAGCGTGACCGCAAGTGCGTTGTAGGCACCGGCCGCCGTTTCGGCGATGACGGCGGGAGGATGCCTGTGAACGATCTCCATGGCCTCACGGCGTTGCCATCCGGCGAAGCCACCTCGGGTGATCCGCGCGTAGATCACCGCGGGACCCGCCGCCATGGCCACGCCCAGGAGTACGGGGTACCAGATGAGAGGGCCGTCCAACAGAAGAGCCGCGGCCGCAAGCACCATCGCGCCAGCACGCGGAAGCACCTCGGCCCAAAGGATGGGCAACGCTCGGCCCACGCCGATCCAGTACCACGTGGGAGCAAGCCCCGCGATGCTCAACGCAACTGCAGTGGCGCTCGCCTCAATGGCGAAACCGTCCGGCGCGAGCAGCGCCGCCACCACACCTCCAGCGGCTGCGGCGACGAGCCACACCGGCCCACGGACATACAGACTCGTCACGACGTACCGGCGCCGTGCAGCGTCGGACGCTTGAGCGAGCACAGGCGGCGCGAGCGTCGGATAGCCCATACCGGCGATGAGTGCCGCGAAACCACCTACCGACTGGCCGACCGCGATCGCAACCCATGCATCCTCCCCCGCAAGCCGGGCGAGCACGGGAAGAAAGAAGAACGGCGCAATGAGTGAGATGAACGGCGCACCGGCGAAAGCGACAATGCGTCGCGCCAACAGGCGCCGCGACTGCGGAGCAGGGGACGGCGTCGTCACCGCTTTGACCGCCGAGAGCTGATGCGGCGCACCACTTCACCGGGGCCCCCGTGACGCAGGTAGTGCCACACCATCCGCAGATCGCGACCCCGGCCGGGGCGACCTTCGGGCTCGTGGAGCCTGAGCGCCGCCTTCGCGAGAGCGTCACGTCCGCCGGCCGCATCAACGTCAGCAGCGCGCCTGGGTTCACGCGCAATTCGGCGCAAGGGTTCCAATGTGGTTCCCCAGAGAAAGCGCTCGCGCACATGCGCAATGCGCTGAGCGGCCTTCGCTGCAAACGCGTCGTCGTAAAGCACCGTCTCAAGGGCGTCCGTCAGAGCGTTCAGGTCTCCCGCGGGGACCACCACCCCAAGCCCCTCGGCACGCACAAGGTCCGCGAAGGAATCCCCCTCCGTCACCACCATGGGCAGCCCCGCCCACAGATAGTCGAGAATGCGGGTGCGGAAGCTGAACTCGGTCTCCACATGGGTGTGGTGGGTGGAGACACCCGCGTTCGCCTCGACGAGGAACGCACCGCGCTCGTCGTACGGCACCCACTCTTCGTTGAAGATGACCCCGGTGCCCAACACGCCCAGTTCCTCAGCCAGGTCGATCGACTCCTTGACAATGCCCATCGGCTCTTGGCCCGGGTGTCGCGTGCCCAAGAACAACAGCGCCGCATTGGACCGGCGTTCTCTCAGTGCATGGACGGCGCGGATGAGGAGGAGCGGGTCAAACCACGAATAGACGCCGCCACCCCAGATCACCAGGCGGGTCGCATCGTCGATCCCGGGCACGACGTTCCTCACCGCGGGTCGCGATGCGACGGGACCGGCCTCATCCAAGCCAAACGGCGCGATCGAAATGAGACGCTCAAGGTTCGGATCGTTCTCGTATGTGGTGGGTGAGATGCGTCCAAGCGCAGCGAGCTGACCCAAGTAGAAGGACCGTTGCCGGTCGGATGCGCACAGCACGAGGTCGGCACGGGCCAACTGGTGGTTGAGGAGCGCCACGCGAGAGCGCACCATCATGTCCCAGGTGGCGCGCGGCTGCTCCCGGCCCTGCTCGAGCATCTCGAGGTGCATCGGGTCGTAGGCGTCCGCGACCACCACACGGTCGGTTGTGGCGAGAGCGTCAAACTGCTCCATTGCGTGACCCTGGAACACGATGACGTCGGTTGACTGCTCAAGGGAGCGGAACGCAGCGTTATCGCCTGGACGCAGTGACGCAAGCCGGTAGCCGTCAGAAGGAGCGCCCTCGGTGAGGGTGGCGGTTGTCGCGAGGACAACGTCGTGCCCGTCGCCTGCCAACACCCGAGCCATCGCGGAGGCCCGAATCGCGGGGCCCGCGAGACGTTCACCGAGATCTGAGCCGGTGATGATCAACACGCGCGTCATGCCAACAGGTCCCTCCGGGAGGCGGCGCCGAGGCAAGACTTCCATGGCGCGAGCACGCCTCCATCGTAGGGGTAGCCCCTGCCCGGAGCCCTGAAGTGCCCGCGCTCCCACCGGCGACTTTGGTCGCTCTTCGCGCAAGGGGCGCTGAGGTATTCTCGCGACATGGGTATCCGGATCGCACCATCCGCCGATGTCTCGGAAGACGCCGTCATCGGCGAAGGCTCCGCAATCTGGCATCTCGCGCAGGTTCGCGAGAACGCCGTGCTTGGCACCGACTGCATCGTGGGCCGCGGCGCATACATCGGAACTGGCGTGACGATGGGCGACGGATGCAAAGTGCAGAACTACGCCTTGGTCTACGAACCTGCGGTGCTCGAAGATGGCGTATTCGTGGGACCAAGCGTGGTCTTCACCAATGATCACTTCCCCCGCGCGATCAATCTTGACGGCTCCCCCAAGTCCGCGCACGACTGGGAGCCTGTGGGCGTCACAGTCCGATACGGCGCTTCGGTCGGCGCACGCGCAGTCTGCGTAGCACCGGTCACGATTGGCCGCTGGGCCACCGTTGCCGCTGGCGCCGTCGTGACCAAAGATGTGCCTGATTACGCACTCGTCGCAGGCGTCCCAGCTCGACGCATCGGATGGGTCGGCGAGGCAGGCGCCCCACTCACAGATCAAGGCGACGGGACGTATCGTTGCCCCATCACCGGCTCTCTCTATGACGAGGTCGACGGCGCACTCACCCCGCGCTAGACCGCTTCCCTCATCTCAAAAGGACTACGCATGAACCAGCCCATCATTCCTGCAGCCAAGCCCTTGATTGGCGACGATGAGCGCGAGGCCGTCGACCGCGTCATGCGATCCGGAATGATCGCGCAGGGTCCCGAGGTCGCCGCGTTTGAAGCGGAGTTCGCAAACGAGTTGGTGGACGGTCGCACGTGTGTCGCCGTGAGCTCTGGGACCTCGGGACTCCACCTGGGCTTGCTCGCAGCAGGCATTGGACCCGGCGATGAGGTGCTCGTGCCGTCGTTTACCTTCGCTGCGACTGGCAACTCGGTCGCTCTCACCGGTGCAACCCCGGTGTTCGTCGACATCGAGCCCGACACATTCTGCATGGATCCCGGCGCCGCCGATGCCGCTATCACGGAGCGAACCGCAGGCATCATGCCGGTTCACCTTTACGGACACCCCGCCGACATGACGCGTCTTGGCGACGTCGCTGAGCGCCGGGGCGTGAGACTCTTCGAGGATGCCGCGCAGGCTCACGGTGCGCAGTGGCAGGGCAAGCCGGTGGGTTCCTTCGGTTCCTTTGCGATGTTCAGCCTCTACCCCACCAAGAACATGACCTCTGGCGAGGGCGGCATGGTGTCATGTGGCACTGAAGAGATCGCGCGCAATGTGCGCCTATTGCGCAACCAGGGTATGGAGCGCCGCTACGAAAACGAGGTCGCGGGCTTCAACGCTCGGATGACCGACATTCACGCGGCGATCGGCCGCGTCCAGTTGACGAAGCTCCCTGCATGGAACGAACGTCGCCAGGAGATCGCCGCTCGCTTCGATGCCGAACTTCAGGGCGTCGTTGTGCCGCCGGTCGCTGACGGCGCCGTGCACGTCTACCACCAGTACACGATCCGCGTCACCGACGACCGCGACGGTTTTGCTAAGGCGCTCCTTGAGGAGCACGGCATCGGTACGGGGGTCTACTACCCGATCCCCAACCACGAGCTTCCGTCGCTGAAGTCCGATGTTGACCTTCCCGTCACAGCGCAGGCGGCTCGCGAAGCGCTGTCGCTCCCCGTTCACCCATCGCTCACGTCGGCAGATGTGGAGCGCATCATCAGCGCGGTTAACGCTGTCGCGGGAGCAGGTGCCTAATGGCGAACCTTCGAGCCGGTCTCATTGGCCTTGGCAGCATGGGCCGTCACCATGCGCGCGTCCTTCGTGCGCTCGATGGAGTCGATCTTGTGGCCGTCGCTGACTCCACCGGTGACCCTTTCAAGGTCGCAGGCAACCTTGACGTTCTCCCTGACGTCGAATCCCTCCTCAAGGTGGGTCTCGACTACGTCGTAGTCGTCGTGCCGACGATCTTCCACGAGGAGGTCGCACTGAAGGTGGCGGAGGCTGGCGTCAACGCATTGGTTGAGAAGCCGCTCGGTCACGACGTGCCCTCGTCTCAGCGCATCGCCGCAGCATTCGAGAGCCGTGGACTCATTGGCGG
>CAZRHL010000124.1:0-4826 GCA_964600005.1 uncultured Demequinaceae bacterium | reverse complement strand
GGGTTGAGGCCCGCGATCTGCTCGGCCACGAAGATGCCTTGCTGGAAGCCGCGGTGCGCGAGCTGCAGGCCAGGGACGATGTCACCAACCGCGTAGATGTTGCCCACGCCGGTGTGAAGGCGCTCGTCGGTGAGGACGAAACCACGGTCGACGCGCACGCCCTGGTCCTCGTAACCGAGACCAGCGGTGCGGGGGCCACGGCCCACTGCGACGAGCAGGACGTCTGCTTCGAGCGTCGTGCCGTCCTCAAGAGTGACGACCACGCCGGCATCGGACTGCGTCACGCCCTGGAAGCGGGCGCCCAGCTTGAAGTCGATTCCGCTCTTGCGGAAGGCGCGCTCAAGGCCCTTGCTCAGCGACTCGTCTTCATTGGGGACGAGGTGGGGCAGGCCTTCAACGATCGTCACCTTGCTGCCGAAGGAGTTCCACACCGATGCGAACTCAACACCGATGACGCCGCCACCGAGCACGATCGCGGTGCGGGGCACCCAGTCGAGGGCGAGGGCCTGGTCGGACGTGATGACGCGGCCGCCGATCTCAAGACCGGGCAGCGTGCGGGCGTACGACCCCGAGGCAAGGATGATGTTCTTGCCGGTGTAACGCTCACCCCGGACCTCGATCGCGTCCGGGCCGACAAGGGTGCCGTGACCTTCGATCACAGTGACCTTGCGCGACTTCACCAAGCCCTGCAGGCCCTTGTAGAGGCGGTCGATGACGCCCTGCTTGTACGTGTTGACGGCGGCCATGTCGACGCCGTTGAAGGCGGTCTGGACGCCAATGGACGGGCCGTGCTTGGCCTCGTCAGCAACCTCGGCCGCGTGCAGCAGCGCCTTGGTGGGGCTGCAGCCGTTGTGGAGGCACGTGCCGCCCACCTTTGACTCTTCCACCAGGCCCACCGTGAGGCCGAGTTGAGAGGCGCGCAGCGCAGCGGAGTATCCGCCGGAGCCGCCGCCGAGGATCAGGACATCAAACGAGCGGGGGTTGGACTCGGTCACGAGGTCATATCTCCTTGTAAGGACGGGACTGTACCCATCTTGCCATTTGTGCCGGTCAGCGCGAACCGCGCCGCCCATGGTTACCCTAGACAACATGAGCTTCCTGGCACGTTTATTCCGGCGAGGCTCCTCCTCGCCCGCACCAACCGGTTCGTCATCACGGCAGGCGCAGACGGCGACGATGAGTCATTTCCGCCAGTTCGTGAGCGAGCGTGAGGGCTGTGAAGCCTTTATCGAGCCTGCTACGCGGGTTACTCAGACGACGATGGTGATTGTCGCGGAGACAGGGGAGTGGACTCGGCGAAAGGTGCCGGACGAGACGGCCGCCCGAAAAGTGGCGAAGGAACTTGGAATCCCCGTCTTCGACGTCAATCTTTCTGGCTACCCCTCACGGATGCGCGAATGGAATGAGAAGCACCGGCAGATTTGACGTGCCGCGAACAGCACAGCGGCAATAGCAAAGGCCCCGACGCTCGCGTCGGGGCCTTTGCTGTGTTCGGCACGTCGTCTCTACACGCCGGCGCGACTCTCCAGGAACTGGAAGAGCGTCCGCACACCAGCGCCGGTGCCGCCGGGAACCGTGAAACCGTAGGCTCCGCCTTCATTGAAGGCGGGACGGGCGATGTCGAGGTGTGCCCACGGCGTCTCGCCCACGAACTCCTTGAGGAACCACGCGGCTGACAGCATGCCACCGCCGTTCGGGTCTCCGATGTTGCGAATGTCTGCGACCTTGGAGTCGATCGACTCGCGCAGGTGCTCCGGCAGCGGCATCGGCCACATCTCCTCCGCGATCGCGTTTGCGGCGTCGACCACCTCGGAACGGACGTCGTCATCACCCATCACACCGGACGTGCGCGTGCCAAGCGCGAGGCCTTGTGCGCCGGTCAGCGTGGCGATGTCGAGCACCACATCGGGGTTCTCCTCGACCGCACGCGCGAGACCGTCGGCGAGCACCAAGCGCCCCTCGGCATCCGTGTTGAGCACCTCGACCGTCTTGCCGCTGTACGTGCGCAGCACGTCGGAGGGGCGTTGTGCGGTGCCGGACGGCATGTTCTCCGCGAGACACAGCCAACCGACCACGTTGATCGGCAGCTTGGCACGGGCCGCGGCGAGGACCACGTGCATGACGGCCGCAGCGCCTGACATATCGGACTTCATCGTCTCCATCGACTTCGACGGCTTGAGTGAGATGCCGCCGGTGTCAAAGGTGATGCCTTTGCCGACAAGCGCGACGGTCTGCTTCGCGTCGGCACCCTTCCACTCGATGCGGACGAGGCGCGGCAAGCGCGAAGAGCCCATCCCGACGCCGAGGATGCCGCCGAAGCCCTGTTCAGCGAGCTGCTCCGGCTCCCACACCAACACGTCACAGCCATACTGCTGGCCGTAGCCCGCTGCGGTCTCAGCGAAGGACGCAGGAAAGAGGTCAAGCGGCGGCGTGTTGACGAGGTCGCGCGTGCCCGCGACGGCGCCGGCAATGATCTTCGCCCGCTCGATCGCTGCGTCCGACGCTCCGGCGATGAGCCAATCGGTGAAGACCTGCTCCTGCTCATCGTCGCCCGTCGACTTGTAGTCGGTGAACACGTAGGAACCAAGAAGGGCGCCTTCGGCGATCGCACTGTGGCTCGGGTCGTCGGCCGCGGGCAGCGCGACCACGACGGTGCCCGGCTTCTTTCCGCAAGCACGGGACGCCGCGCCCGCGGCGAAACGCAGATCGCCTTCATTCCCCGAGCCGATGCCCACGAGCACGATCCGGCGAGCCGACGTGGGGCCGCCGGGCAGGACGGCTGTGGCGCCGAGCTTGCCGCTCGCTTCGAGCTCCGACGCCGTTGCCGCGATCGCGTCGCGTACGTCAGCAGGCAGTTGGGGGTGGTCAACGGGAGCGCCCGCGCTGTCGACGCCCAGGATGAGGGCGTCACATGCGACGGTCGACACGGCGTCTGCAAAGGTGTTGAGAGTGGTCATGGTCCCAAGGCTAGCCCGATAGGTTGGGCCCGTGTACGCCGTCTTCTTTCGTCAGGTGATCCTGAGAATGAGCACCGAGCGTGCTCACCACGTTGCAGTCGCGGCCTTCCGCTTCGGCTGGCCACTCATGGTGATCGCACGCTGGTTGCGTGTGATGCCGCCCGCTCCGCAGTCAGTCGGCGTTGACGCGCTCGGCCTGCACTTCTCCTCGCCTGTGGGCGTCGCCGCAGGTCTCGACAAGGACGCGCAGGCGGTGAAGGGCCTCATGGCAGCAGGATTCGGCCATGTGGAGGTGGGGACTGTCACTCCGCGTCCGCAGCCGGGCAACGAGGTGCCTCGCGCTTGGCGAGAGCTCGACGTGCGTGGGTTGCGCAATCGGATGGGCTTCAACAATGAAGGCGCCGACGCTGCGGCCCGCCGACTTGCACAGCTCCGATCGTCTCGCCGCGGCAAGCAGGCCGTGGTTGGCGTCAATATCGGCAAGAACAAGGTGACGACGCCTGAGGACGCGGCTCTCGACTACGCCTACAGTGCGCGAGTGCTCGCTCCGTATGCGGACTTCCTCGTCGTCAACGTCTCGTCTCCCAACACCCCAGGGTTGCGGGACCTGCAGTCGGTGGAGGCGCTTCGGCCGATTCTTCAGCATGCACGGGCCGGCGCCGATGAGGGTTCTCCGCACAAGCGTGTGCCGCTGCTCGTGAAGATCGCCCCCGATCTTGCCGACGACGACATCGACGAGGTTGCGCAACTTGCCGTCGAGCTTGGTCTCGATGGAATCGTCGCGACAAACACGACGATCGATCACGAGCGAGGACCCGGCGGACTCTCTGGACCACCGCTGCGAGAGCGATCACGCGCCGTCATCGCCCGGCTCCGCGACAAGGTGGGGCCGCAGATGTGTCTCATCGGCGTCGGCGGCGTGACAACCGCGCACGACGTCCGGGCGATGCTCGACGCGGGCGCCACCTTGGTGCAGGTGTATACCGCGCTCGTCTATGAAGGCCCCTTCTTGCCGTCGCGCCTCAGCCGAAAGCTGGCGAAGCTGTCCGCGACCGTGTGAGAGGAATCACAAGCAGCAAAGGGAACGAAAGCGCGTGTGCAGCCGTTATGGAAGGTGTACGCACCTGCCAGGCGTACAAGCATTGTTTTCTCCTTTGAAGCACAAAGCCCCCGGCGACCCTCAGGTGCCGGGGGCTTTGTGCTGCGGGCGCTTATGACGGGCGCTGCTTCGGCATTCCCTCGAGGGTCTTGGCTGGGTCACGCTCAACGGCGTCGCCCAGCACCTCGTCGATGCGTGCCATGAGCTCAGCAGGAATAGTCACGCCCGATGCCTTGACGTTCTCCATGATCTGCTCGGGGCGCGAAGCGCCGATGATGGCAGCCGACACGTTGTCGTTCTGAAGCACCCACGCGACGGCAAGCTGGGCCATCGTGAGGTCGAGCTCGTTGGCGATGGGCTTGAGGTTCTGGACGCGCTCGAGCAGGTCGTCCTGCATGAGGCGCTGAATGAAGCTCGCACCGCTCTTCGTGTCGGTGGCGCGGGAGCCCGCCGGCGGTGGCTGACCCGGCTTGTACTTGCCGGTGAGCACGCCCTGAGCGACGGGGGACCACACGATCTGGCCGAGGCCGCATTCCTTTGAAGCGGGAATGACCTCATCCTCGATGACGCGCCACAGCATCGAGTACTGAGGCTGCGAAGAGATGAGCTGGAAGCCGAGTTCCTTCGCGTAGCGCGAACCCTCTCGGATCTGGTCAGCAGTCCATTCGCTGACGCCGATGTAGAGAGCCTTGCCCTGACGCACGATGTCGGCGAAAGCGAGCATCGTCTCCTCGAGACCCATGCGCACCCCTTTGAGGAACGCCTTGGGC
>CAZRHL010000123.1:0-4838 GCA_964600005.1 uncultured Demequinaceae bacterium | reverse complement strand
CCGCGCCCGCTACTACGGCGAGGACGCCCCGACGATCTCGGACGCCGAGTACGACGCGCTCGAGAAGGAGCTGCGCGCGCTCGAGGCCGAGCACCCTGAGCTGGCTGAGCCCGATTCGCCCACACAGACCGTTGGCAGCGCTGGCGCGCCCACCGGCTTTGCATCCGTCAAGCACCGCGAACGGATGATGAGCCTCGACAACGCGTTCTCGATCGCGGACGTCGAGACATGGCTCGCCCGCGTGGGACGTGAAGCGGGCGATCACGCGGTGGTGTGCGAACCGAAGATTGACGGGCTGTCCATTTCACTGACGTATGAGAACGGCGAGCTGGTCCAAGGCCTGACGCGCGGGGACGGCACCCAGGGGGAAGACGTCACCGCGAACGTCCGCACCATCAAGGGGCTGCCGCACAGACTCGCAGGCAAGAAGGTCCCTGCACTTGTCGAGATTCGAGGAGAGGTCTACCTGCCCGTCAAAGAGTTCGAAGAACTCAATGAGGCGCTCATCGCTGACGGCAAAGCGCCGTATGCGAACCCGCGCAACACGGCGGCGGGTTCCTTGCGGCAGAAGGATCCTCAGGTGACGGCATCCCGTCCGCTCGCTCTCACCACGTACGCCCTTGGCGCCATCGAGTGGGGTGACGTGGCGCCCGACGAGAAGCTCTCCCGCCAGGCGGGAATCTACGAGGTGCTTGCCGGCTGGGGCATGCCGGTGAGTGAGCACACCCGGGTGCTGCGAGGCGTGAAGGCAATCGAGGGCTACCTGCGCGAACTTGAGGAGAAGCGTCATTCGCTCATCCACGAGATCGACGGCGCCGTGCTCAAAGTCAATGACAGGGCCGTGCAGCGCCAGCTGGGGTCGACGAGCCGGGCGCCCCGATGGGCGCTCGCGTACAAGTTCCCGCCGGAGGAAGTGCACACCACGCTCAAGGCGATCGAGGTGAGCGTCGGTCGCACCGGCCGGGTCACGCCGTACGCAGTTGTGGAGCCGACCACCGTCGCCGGGTCCACCGTCACCTTTGCCACCTTGCACAACGCCCATGAGGTGAAGCGCAAGGGCGTGCTCGTCGGCGACACGGTGGTGCTGCGCAAAGCTGGCGATGTGATTCCAGAGATTGTGGGTCCCGTTGTCGCGGCGCGCACCGGTGCGGAGCACGAGTGGACGATGCCGGCGGCGTGCCCGTCGTGCGGCACCGCTCTCGCTCAGCAGAAGGAAGGCGACAAAGACCTCCGCTGTCCCAACTCCAAAGCGTGCCCGGCGCAGATCGTTGACCGCATCGCCTTCATCGGATCGCGTGGCGCGCTCGATATCGAGGTGCTGGGCGAGAAGGCCGCCGAGGCGCTCGTCGAGTCCGGAGTGCTCGTCAATGAGGCAGGGCTGTTTGACCTCACCGAAGAGGACCTGCGCCACGTGCCGATGTTCGTCTACGACGTCGACGAGAAGCTGACAAAAAAGCAGGTCGAGGCGGGTGAGGTTGGCCGCAAAGCCGGAGATGTCGCAGAGAACGGCCGCAAGCTGCTCGCGAATCTCGCGGCCGCGAAGGACAACCCGCTGTGGCGGGTCCTCGTCTCGCTCAGCATCCGCCACGTAGGTCCCACCGCGTCGCGCGCCCTCGCCACCGCCTTCGGGTCAATGGACGCAATCCGCGCCGCGGGTGAGTCAGAACTCGCCCAGGTGGACGGCGTCGGCGGCGTCATCGCTCAATCGGTGCGTGACTGGTTCGACGTCGACTGGCACGTCGAGATCGTCGAGCGCTGGACAGCAGCGGGCGTCCGGATGGAGGACGAACGCGATGAGTCGGTGGAGCGCACTCTCGAGGGCCTCACCATCGTCGCCACCGGCTCACTCGAGGGATTCACTCGTGACGGTGTGAAGGACGCGATCATCTCCCGAGGGGGCAAGGCGTCGTCCTCCGTATCGAAGAACACCGACTTTGTGGTGGTGGGCGAGAACGCAGGTTCGAAGGCGGCCAAGGCCGAGGAACTGGGCGTCCGCACCCTTGACGAAGCACAGTTTGTGAGGCTTCTACAAGGCGGCCCCGAGGCGCTGTGAGCGGTGGCGGTTTTCGCCACGGCATGACTACATTGATCAAGACGTCGGACCATCGGCGCATGCCAAGGAGGTGATCGGAGTGGCCCAGACCGTACGTGTGGTGAGTCCCGAAGAGACGGGACGACTGCAGGAGATCGGTGAGCTCACGGCCCTCGCATACCTGGCAGATGGCCTGGTAGACGCCGCCCACCCGTACGTGCCACGGTTGCGTAACGCGAGCGAACGGGCACAGCACGCCCAACTGCTCGCGATGATCGATGGCGAGCACGGAGAAGGCAAGATCGTCGGCACCATCACCCTGGTGCCGCCGGGCTCCGCTTTTGCTGAACTCGCACAGGGCGACGAATTCGAGCTCCGAATGTTGGCGGTGTCGCCCATTGAACGAGGCCGCGGCATCGGCGCATCACTCACGCAGGCTGCTCTTGACATGGCGGTCGAACAGGGCGCCAAGCGTGTTGTGCTGTCGACGATGCAGTCGATGCATGTCGCCCACCGCCTCTATGAGCGGATGGGCTTTGTGCGCCGCCCCGAACTCGACTGGACCGTGGTCGATCACCAAGACGGCGCGGTGCGCCGCATCGATGCGTCCGGTGGGGCAGGTTCCACCCCTGACGGCGTCCGCCTCCTGGGCTATTCATGGGAGCCGTCCCACTAGACTCGGGTGCATGTCCAGCCTCAGCCGCAATGACGTTGCGCGACTGGCGGCGCTGGCTCGCATTGACATGACCGATGAGGATCTGGACCGTCTGTCCGGACAGCTCTCCGCGATCGTCGACGCAGTGGCCACCGTTGCGGAAGTCGCGACAGACGATATCCCTGCCACGTCGCACCCCATCCCGATGAGCAATGTTCATCGCGCCGATGAGGTCCGCCCGTCGCTGACGCAGGAGCAGGCGCTCGCCGCCGCTCCCGAGGCCGAGGACGGCCGCTTCCGCGTGCCCCGCATCCTGGGGGAGGAAGCATGAGCGGAGCAACGGCACACGAGCCCACTCGGATGGCAGACCTCATGGCGGACAAGAACGCGAACTACTGGTCCCGCGCGACGGCCGCTGAGATGGCAGAGGCGATGCGCAATGGTGCGGTGACGTCCGTCGAGCTGACGCAGGCTTGCCTCGATCAGATCGCCGCTGTGGACGGCACCGTCCACGCCTTCTTGCATGTCGACGCCGAGGGCGCATTGGCCACGGCTCGTGAGGTGGACGCTGCACGTGCCGCGGGCGAGGACCTGCCGCCTCTCGCGGGCGTGCCGATCGCGATCAAGGACCTTGTCGTCACCGAAGGCATGCCGACCACGGCAGGCTCGCGCATCCTCGAAGGCTGGCTGCCGCCGTACGACGCGACGCTCACCCGCAAGATTCGCGAAGCGCGCATGCCGATCCTTGGCAAGACGAACATGGACGAGTTCGCAATGGGATCGTCCACCGAGTACTCGGGCTACGGGCCGACGCGGAACCCGTGGGACCTTGAGCGGATCCCGGGTGGCTCCGGTGGCGGTTCCGCAGCCGCTGTCGCCGCATGGGAGGCCCCCCTCGCCATCGGTTCAGACACAGGCGGCTCGATTCGCCAGCCCGCCGCTGTGACCGGCACGATCGGCGTCAAGCCCACCTACGGCGGTGTGAGCCGCTACGGCGCGATCGCCCTCGCGTCGTCCCTCGACCAGCTCGGCCCGTGCGCCCGCACGATCGAAGACGCCGCGCTGCTTCACGAGGCGATCGGCGGGCACGACCCGATGGACGCGACCAGCCTTGACGAGCCCGTCCCTGCCTGCGTTGACGCGGTGTACGAAGGCCGCAAGAACGGCCTTGCCGGCGTGCGCGTCGGCATCATCACGGAGTTGACTGGCGAAGGCTTCCAAGCGGGTGTCACCGAGCGCTTCAACGAGGCAGTCGACCACCTTCGCGCAGCCGGCGCGGACGTTGTCGAGGTCGGCTGCCCGTCCTTCACATATGCGCTCGCCGCCTATTACCTGATCCTCACCTCGGAAGCCTCGAGCAATCTCGCGAAGTTCGACTCGGTGCGCTTTGGCCTCCGGGTCGAGAAGGACACGATCGAGAAGACGATGGGCGCCACGCGCCAGCACGGCTTTGGCGATGAGGTGAAGCGCCGCATCATTCTGGGCACCTACGCGCTCTCTGCCGGTTACTACGACGCGTACTACGGCTCCGCGCAGAAGGTCCGCACCCTGGTGCAACGCGACTTCGCGGCGGCCTTCGCCAAGGCGGATGTGCTGGTGAGCCCTACGGCACCCACGACGCCCTTCAAGCTTGGTGAGCGCGTCGACAACCCTCTCGCGATGTACCTCAACGACATCGCCACCATTCCCGTCAACCTCGCTGGCGTTCCCGCGCTGTCACTGCCCTCGGGCACGGCGGCCGAAGACGGACTGCCCGTGGGCTTCCAGATCATCGCCCCGGCACATGAGGACGCCCGCCTGTACAAGGTGGGCGGCGCGCTCGAGCACGCACTCGTACAGAAGTGGGGCGGCCCGCTGATGAGCCTTGCGCCCGAGTTGGAGGTGGCGCCATGAGCCTCACGTATGACAGCGTCGTCGAGCGCTACGACCCCGTGTTCGGCATCGAGGTGCACGTCGAGCTCAACACGAAGACCAAGATGTTCTGTGGCTGCGCCAACGAGTTCGGTGCCGAGCCCAACACCCAGGTCTGCCCCGTGTGCCTTGGCCTTCCCGGCTCGATGCCGGTGACGAACGAAAAGGCTGTGGAGTCGGCGATCCGCCTTGGCCTCGCGCTTGGCTGCTCCATCCGCGAGTCGAGCCGCTTCGCCCGGA
>CAZRHL010000122.1:0-4848 GCA_964600005.1 uncultured Demequinaceae bacterium | reverse complement strand
TTGCTTGCCATGGTCGAACTCCTTAGGGGTCAGGATCGAGAAATGAGAGGCTCTCCACGCATCCAGGCGTCGAGCGACAGATGCGTACGGGGAAAGACAAGCAGGAAGGTGCCCAACGCCACAAATCCCGCGCGCTCCCACAGATGCGCTGGGTAGTTCACTTCGGATGCGTCAATGTCGCCGCCGCCGCCAAAGCAGCCGCAGTCGATGTTGTAGCCCTGTGACCACGCCCAGATCACCCCGAAGGTGAAGCCCGCCATCATGACCAGCCACACGATGGATGCTCCGCGAGTGAAGATGCCAGCGAGCAGCACAAAGGCGAGGATCAGCTCGGCGTACGGCAGGCCGACGCCCACGACAGGTTCGATGGCGTCCGGAAGCAGTCGATAGGCACGCACGGCGTAGACCGACTGGTCGATGTCAAGCATCTTGGGGATCGCGGCGGCGATCAGGATGCCCGCCATCGCAAGTCGCACCACCAGGCTCAGCCACGGCTGTATCCGCCGCCACCGTCCGGTCGCCTCGCTGTCCTCACGGGTCTCAGCGTCAGTCACTGACGGCATTGGCTCCTCCTTGCTTGACGCGTCAACGTCCCGAGTGTCAGGGACGTTCCCCGTCGTGGAGGCCCAATTTACGACGCTTCTGCAGCCCTCCGCAGAATTTCGTCACGCAGCGCAGTCTCGCTCGCCGTCCAGTTAAACGCGTTCGGGTCGCTCTGGGGGTCCTGGAGCACCCCATCAAGCACCACCGCAGGTGTGTAGGGGATGCCGTCACGGGCCGCCTGCTCGGAGGCCACTCGCGCCCATGACGTGTACTCCCGGTTCGGGATTCGGTTCGCGACGTCCTCGGGAACGCCTGCCTTCAGCGCGATCTCGACGATCTCGTCGTCACTGAGTCCCGGGGTGCCTTGCGCAGGCTGGTTGACGAACATCTCCGCAACAAAGGCGACGAAGGCGTCGGGCGCTTCCTCGGCGATCAACGCTGCCGCCGACGCCGATCGCGTCGAGAACTGAGAGCCGGCCGAGGCGCGGTCGAGGTTCGCGAGCGGGTGGTAATAGACCACCACGTCGCCGCTCGCGCGGAGCTCATCGAGGTACGGAGCCTCGAAGTACTCGAAACTCGCGCACGCCGGGCACATGAAGTCGAAGTACACGTCGAGCCGGACGGGAGCCTCGTCGAGGCCGTCTCCCACCACGCCTGACTTCGCAACACCGAAGCCGTTGTTGTCGCTCGCGATCTGCGGCGTGAGCTGCCCCTCTCCGGAGATCTCGGTGACGTCTCCCTGGCGCACGATGAACGCGATCAACGCGGCGAGCAGGCCGAGCACCACAATGACAACGAGGCCCCACGTCACGGCGTGCCGTCTGCGCTGAGCCGCCACTTGGGCTTCGGCCGACTTCTTTGCGGCGGCTACCTGCTGGTTCTTGTTCATGAGGCGTCCTCTTCGGCAGCAGCGCGATGCGGCAAGAGCGGCTCTCCCCGCATCCAGGAATCGAGTGACAGCGGGGTGCGCGGGAAGATCGTGAGCCACGCGCCAAGCGCGATGAAGCCTGCCCTTTCGAGGAGGTGGCCGGGGTAGTCGACCTCCGACGGATCAACGTCGCCGCCGCCGCCAAAGCAGCCGCAGTCGATGTTGTATCCCTTCGACCATGCCCAGATGACGCCAAAGGTGAAGCCCGCCATCATGACGAGCCACGCGATGCCCGACCAGCGCGAGAAGACTCCCGCGATGAGGATGAGCGCAAGCACCAGCTCGACATACGGCAAGCTCACGCCCACGAAAGCCTCGAGCGCATCCGGCACCAAGCGGTACGCCCGCACCGCGACGACAGATTCGTCGGGGTCCGTCATCTTGGGAACTGCCGCCGCGATGAGAATGCCGGCCATCGACAGCCGGACCACCAGACTGAGCCACGGCTGCACCAGGCTCCATCGACTTTCGCGGACAGGCGCCACTGCCTCGTCCGTACCCACCATGATGTCCTCCTCGCTGGGCCTGCTGGAAGGCTAACGAGGCTTTTCGCTTAGGCCATGGGGCCCCGGTCCCGGGTCAGGACTGCCCGGTGAGGGGCGGCAGCGGCCACCACCACACATCGGCGCCCACGTACACAGCCGCGCCGACGCTGGCGGCGACGATGACGGCCACACTCACCCAGGCGGCGCTCACGCCACGCGTCGGCGCAATCGACTCGAGCGCGCGATAGGCGCCTTCACGGGTTCCCCACGACCACAGACCCCACCACAGCGCCGCTTCAAAGGCCAAGGCGCCAAGGCCGAGGGCGATCGCGTGACCCCATTCCTGGCCTTGCTCAGTTGTGGGCGCCACGGCGCCGATGGTGACAAGTCGCCAGCCGAGGGCCGCCGTGCCGCCGCCGATGAGAGCGGCGGTCATGATCGACGGCAAGAGCTCCACGAAGGCGCGCACCACATGCCACGGCAAGCTCACGGTGTAGAGGACGCTGCCGCGCCAGCGATCACCGCGCCGAGCGCGCAGCACACGCAACGACTCCGAGCGGCGGAAGACCACGCGGGCGACGAGCGTGGCGAGGAGGGCGACGATGGCGGCGATGATGGGAGCGAGCGCCGCGGCCACCGCAGTCGCGACGGCCCACGCGCCGATGAGGACGGGGCGCCGAGGCGAGACCTCGATATCGATGAGGTCGGACGACGCCTTGAGGACGAAGTCCCCGCCCTCGTCGCCGATCCACACGCCGTTCTCGTCGTACTCGGCACCCTCAAGCGACTCGCCATCCCAGTCCTGCGCCGCCGCTGAGTCCCAGCCGTCCACGGTGTCGGCCGCAGCGTCGGCATCGACGACCTCGGTGACAGGGGTGCCGGGAACCGGCAAGGCGATCGTGGCGCCCCGGAGCGCCGCAACGACGTCCCGCATGCCCGGGCGCGCGTCCGGTGCCTTGTCCAACGCAGCGGCCAGCACCTCGGCCCCCACGACGTCGGGGTACTTCCAGCCACCCGAGAGCGTCTTGCGAATGGCCGAGTTGCCCACCCCGAACGGGGCCTTGCCCGTCATCGCATATGCCACGGTGGCCGCCCAGGACCAGCGGTCGGCGGCGGCGCCCGGCTCTTCACCGTCAATGACCTCAGGGGCGACGTAGCCTGCGGTGCCGCTGACGAGGCCCTCGCGGGTGAGGCGCTCATCCTCTTCGCGATGAGAGAGACCGAAGTCGATGAGCACGGCGCCTTCCGGTGACATCATGACGTTCGAAGGCGTGACATCGCGGTGAACCACTCCCGCGGCGTGGGCCGCTTCGAGGGCCCCGGCCACGCGCTCCGCCATGTGAGCGAGCTCCTCACCGACAAGCGGGCCGTGGGTCGCGATGTGCTCAGCGAGAGCTTGACCCTCGATGTACTCGAAGACGACAAAGGTGTCCTCGTCTTCGAGTTCCGCATCAAGGACGCGAGGAACGGCCGGGTGACGCACCGCCATCAGCGCCGCCACCTCGCGCCGGAGGCGTTCAGCGGCGACCGGATCCTCATGCGCATCGACGCGTTTGAGAGCGGCATAGGCGCCCTCCGCGTCTCGCACCAGATAGACCTGGCCCGAACCGCCAGCACCAAGTGCCCGAACCACCACGTAACCGCCCAAGTGGTCACCGGGGTGGAGGGTGCGGGACGCCATAGTCCACACGTTACAGGCGCCTCGTGCGGGAGAGGACGTCACCGGCGTTCCTCGCGCACCAGCTCAGGCCGCACGTCCCGGTTGGTATATGGCAGGATAAGGGGGTCGTCGCGAGGTCGCGGCGGCAAGTGTCAGTGCGGACACAGCATTGGCGCTCTTCACTACGGATCGTCCGGCACGTACCTGCCGGTGAAGGGACCAGCAATGGCTACCGTGACCTATGACAAGGCCACACGTATTTACCCGGGCACTGAGCGTCCGGCCGTCGACAAGCTCGACATTGACATCGCCGATGGCGAATTCCTCGTTCTCGTCGGCCCCTCCGGCTGCGGAAAGTCCACGTCGCTGCGCATGCTCGCAGGCCTCGAGGACATCGACGAGGGTGCCATCTGGGTTGGCGACCGTGACGTGACCCACGTCCAGCCCAAGGACCGCGACATCGCCATGGTGTTCCAGTCCTACGCGCTCTACCCGCACATGACCGTCGCGGAGAACATGGGCTTCGCGCTCAAGATCGCCAAGGTCAACAAGGCGGAGATCCGTCAGCGCGTTGAGGACGCCGCGAAGATTCTTGACCTCACCGAGTACCTCGACCGCAAGCCGAAGGCTCTCTCCGGTG
Source organism: uncultured Demequinaceae bacterium (assembly GCA_964600005.1). Lineage (GTDB taxonomy): Bacteria > Actinomycetota > Actinomycetes > Actinomycetales > Demequinaceae > Demequina. The sequence goes on along the minus strand of CAZRHL010000122.1, from coordinate 592 downwards.
GTCAGCGTCAGCGCGTGGCCATGGGCCGTGCGATCGTGCGCCAGCCCCAGGTCTTCCTCATGGACGAGCCGCTGTCGAACCTTGACGCCAAGCTCCGTGTCCAGACCCGCACCCAGATCGCCGCACTGCAGCGTCGTCTCGGTGTCACCACCGTCTACGTGACCCACGACCAGGTCGAGGCGCTCACCATGGGTGACCGCATCGCCGTGCTCAAGGACGGTGTGCTCCAGCAGGTCGGCACGCCGCGCGACATGTACGACACCCCAGCGAACGTCTTCGTCGCCGGCTTCATCGGCTCGCCCGCGATGAACATCGGCACCTACCAGGTCGTCAACGGTGCCGCTCAGGTCGGCCGTGGCCTCGTGTCGCTGACCCGTGAGGCCCTCGCCGCCCTCAAGGCTGAGGACAAGAACTCGGTGGTTCTCGGCTTCCGTCCCGAGGCGCTTGACCTCGCCGCCCCGAACGCCGACGGCGCCATCCCGGTTGAGGTGGACGTTGTCGAAGAGCTCGGCTCGGACGCGTTCATCTACGGCACCGTGCCCAACGACTTCGGCGCTTCGGAGAACATCAACTTCGCCGCTGGCGATTCGCA